>JBJEML010000017.1:0-4014 GCA_051879675.1 Lachnospiraceae bacterium
GAGGAGGTGGACATCAACGATGTTGATGTCGCCGCCCGCCTCTATACCCGTATTCGTAACAAAGAGATCGTTTTTCACAGTAAGGTCGGCATCAATTTCTTCATGTATCTGTCAGATATTGTGGCAAACCACTCCATGCTCATGGTGGAGGAGAAGAAAGCGCAGGAAGACCTGAAAAAGAAAAACAGAAAGCGGGCAAGAAAATACCGTCTGGCAGGTGTGATCTGTGTGCTTGCGGCGGCAGGCTGCTTTGGGTATTTTGCCTACACGGATTATCTGGAAGATCAGACTGCTCTGGAGATGAAGCGTCTGCAGGACATGCAGAACATGACCGGTCATTATATTGAGGAGGAGGCTTTTTCGGAGCTGCAGGATGGAGATGCCGATGCCTCACAGGCGGTAAAAGCAGATGAAACAAATTCCGAACAGCCGGGAAAAGAGGAGCCCGATCAGCCGAAAAAACTGCCTGACATTCTTCCGGAATATCAGAAAATCTATGCGGAAAATAAGGATCTGGTGGGATGGCTGCAGATTGATGATACGATCATCAATTATCCGGTGCTCCAGTCTGACAGCGAGGAGGACAGCCAGTTTTATCTGACCCACAGTTTTGCGAAAAAGAAGGACAAAAACGGTTCGCTATTCATGGACTATCGCAACGATTTTGTCGACCGTGATACCAATCTTATCATTTACGGACATAATATGAAAAGCGGAGCGATGTTTGGCTCTCTGAAGAAATATCTGGAGAAGGGTTATCTGGAAAAACATCCAAAGATCCGTTTTGACACCATCTATGAGAGGGGTACGTATGAGGTCATCGGAGCTTTTTTGTCAGAGGTGAGCTATCAGGACGAGTATACGTTCCGTTATTACAATTTCCTGAACGCAAACAACGAATCGGAGTTTGAAGCGTTCTGTGTGAATGTCATGCAGCTGGATGCGTTAAAAAAGGGAACTTTAGACGCTAAATATGGCGATCAACTGTTGACTTTATCTACATGTAGTAGTTATACTGATGAAGGAAGAATGTTTATTATTGCAAAACGCATAAAGTAGACGGATCTATGAGCAGCAGATGGGAGAGATGTATACCATGATGAAAATTTTCAAAGCAGTGCAGTGCGTGAGCCTGTCGATTCTGGTCGTTTGCGCAATGCTTCTGTCAGCGGATCCCGTGATGGCATCTACGACAAATACAAGCACGGCAGGATTTACGATGAGTGGTACAACGGTGACCGGTTATACCGGAAGCGGTGGAAGTATCACGATTCCTGACACGGCGACTGCGATTGCGGCGGGTGCTTTTTCCGGAAAATCGAATATTGTGGCAGTGACGATTCCATCATCTGTGACCAGTATTGGAAATAATGCATTTTCAAACTGTACCGGACTGACCTCTGTGACGGTTCCGGGCAGTGTGTCCACACTCGGAACCGGTGTATTTTCCGGATGTACGAGGCTGTCATCTGTCAGCATGCAGGCATCTGTGAGCTCGATTCCGAGCAGTACGTTCAGCGGCTGCTCCGCGTTGACAAGTGTAGCGATTTCATCTTCCATCAACAGTATCGGCAGCAATGCATTTGAAAACTGCAAGAGTCTCGGCTCTATGGCAGTGCCTGCAGGAGTGACGACCATTGGAAGCGGTGCATTTCGAGGCTGCAGTGGTCTTTCAGGCGTTTCCATCCCGTCGAGTACGAGCAGTATAGCTACGGATGCATTTTCCGGCTGTTCGGCACTGACGACGATCAATGTTGCCGGCGGTAACGGTACATATGCCTCAGATGGCGGATGTCTCTATAATGCGTCATATACAAAGCTTTTGATCTGCCCGGCGGCGAAGAGTTCCATTGCGCTGAATTCTGCGTTGAAGGTGATTGGCGGTAATGCGTTTAATGGCTGTACAAGGATCACGAGCCTGACCGTTCCGAGTGGTGCGACGAGCATCGAAAGCGGTGCATTTAACAGCAGCGCGATCAATGAGATCACGATTCCAAAGACTGTGACGAGTATCGGCAGTCAGTCATGGTCGCCGGATATCATATATGGTTATAGCAATTCTGCTTCAGAAACCTTTGCGGAGGAGAATGGGTATGTGTTCTATCCGCTTGACGGTGAGGGTGGCGGTGACGCAGATGACGAGACAGCAGAGATTCAGACAGGAAATGCAAATTCCGAGAATGAGGATGACGGAAATGATGACCTGACGATCAACACCGGAAACGGTGGAGGTACGAGTGGTAGTTCGGGTGGAAGCACTTCCGGTGGCAGCAGTTCCACAGGCGGAAAAGGCAGTAGTTCTTCAGGCGGTTCCGGGGCATATGCATCTACCACCTCGAATGTACATGAAGTAGATCAGACACCCAAGACCGGTGACGGATTTGATCCGAAATTCTTGGTATGTATCGCGCTTGTTCTGGTTGGCTGCGGTTGTTTCCTGCTTGCAAAGCGGAAAGCAGAGTAAGCATTCTCATCTGACCTGTGAAGATATCGAATTATTGAAAAAATGAAATCTTATAAGCAAAAACTTGCACAGGCGTGTTTCCAAAATGAGGAACACGCCTAATTTTATTAGGTTTTTTGCATATAATAAAGAATTATGTTGCAAAAACTTTTTCCATGTACTATGATAAAGTGCAGAGCGGACTTCTATAATAAGTCCAATGAAACTACTACAATTATAAAAGGAGATTAGATAATCATGAGCTATGTTGATGAAGTACTTGAGCAGGTAAAGAAAAAGAACGCAGATCAGCCTGAGTTCTTACAGGCAGTTACAGAGGTGTTAGATTCCTTGCGCCCTGTCATTGATGCAAATGAGGAGTTATACAGAAAGAACGCTATTCTGGAGCGTATCACTGAGCCTGATCGCCAGATCATGTTCCGTGTTCCGTGGGTAGATGACAACGGACAGGTTCAGGTAAACAGAGGTTTCCGTGTACAGTTCAACAATGCGATCGGACCTTACAAGGGAGGTCTGAGACTTCACCCTTCTGTAAATCTTGGCATCATCAAGTTCCTGGGCTTCGAGCAGATCTTTAAGAACTCTCTTACAACACTTCCCATCGGCGGTGGCAAGGGTGGTTCTGATTTCGATCCGAAGGGCAAGTCAGACAGAGAGATCATGGCATTCTGCCAGAGCTTTATGACCGAGCTTTCAAAATACATCGGAGCAGACGTAGATGTTCCCGCCGGTGACATCGGAACAGGTGCACGTGAGATCGGATTTATGTTTGGCCAGTACAAGAGAATTCAGGGAACCTTCGAGGGCGTATTAACCGGTAAAGGACTTACCTGGGGCGGATCACTTGCCCGTACACAGGCAACCGGATATGGTTTATTATATCTGACAAACGCATTATTAAAGGATCACAATATTGATATCGCAGGAAAGACCTGTGCAGTATCCGGATCAGGAAACGTTGCAATTTATGCGATCGAGAAGGCACAGCAGCTTGGCGCAAAGCCTGTAACCTGTTCAGATTCTACCGGATGGATCTATGATCCCGAAGGAATCGATGTTGCACTGCTCAAAGAGGTAAAAGAGGTTAAGAGAGCCCGCCTGACCGAGTATGCTGCAGCAAGACCTTCTGCTGAATATCATGAGAAGAAGAACGGCGAGCACGGTGTATGGCAGTACAAGGTAGATCTTGCGCTTCCTTGTGCAACTCAGAACGAGTTAGACCTCGAGGATGCAAAGATGCTGGTTGCAAACGGTGTCATCTCTGTAACAGAGGGTGCAAACATGCCTACTACGTTAGACGCAACCAAGTATCTGCAGGAGAACGGTGTACTGTTCGTAGGTGGTAAGGCTGCCAACGCAGGTGGTGTTGCTACTTCAGCACTTGAGATGAGCCAGAACTCAGAGCGTCTGAGTTGGACTTTCGAGGAGGTTGATGGTAAGCTGAAGGGCATCATGGAGACCATTTATGCGAACATCAGCGACGCTGCAAAGCGCTACGGCGTAGAGGGCGACTATGTGGCAGGTGCAAATATTGCCGGATTTGAGAAGGT
>JBJEML010000018.1:0-3833 GCA_051879675.1 Lachnospiraceae bacterium
TGCAATGCCCTCCGCCACATTGGCGGGTGTCAGGCCTCCCGCAAGCACCAGTTTCTTATCTCCGAATAACGTCTTGATCTGTTCCACGCTGCCACTGTTCCAGTCGAAGGTCTTTCCGCTGCCAAACTCGACGCCATCCAAAACATACGCTTCGATCAGCTGATCTTCCAACTGCTCCCGCTCGCTTTGCTCCGCCGCGGACCCACATGTGTAAGATGTCTGTTCTGCCGCATCCTGTGTATCTGCAATATTAAATGCCCGCCAGATCGGCAATCTACATTCTCGCAACACCTCCAACGAGAGTGTTTTGTGCACTTGCAAAATATCAAATCCGGCAATCTCAATTTCCCGGAGCCGGTCGACCGTCGGACTCACTGTAACAGCCACCGTCTTTACCGATGGATACAGACTCTTTTTAATCATAACAGCATCCATCATGCTGACATTCCGCTTACTCTTCTCATAAAAGACAAATCCCGCATACTCTACTCCAGCCTCGTTCAACCAGTCTGCTTCCTTCATGGTCGTGATCCCGCAGATCTTGATCTTCGGTGTACCCGCCGTGTTCTGTTTTTTTTGTTCCATTCCGTGCCTCCCAAAACCGCTGCCTCATTTTCCCTTCTTTCAGGATCAACCAAGAGTCATCTACAGCGTTTTCCAGTGATCTGCCAATGCACGCGGATCTTTCGCTTCCATCAGCGCGCGGCCGATCAAAAATGCATCCACCTGCTGCTCCTTTAATAACCGGATATCATCATCTGTAATGATCCCACTCTCCGCCACAAAGCATTTCTCCTTCGGCACCATCGGACGAAGCCTCACGGTATTGTCCAGCGAGATCGTAAAATCCTTCAGGTTCCGGTTGTTGACACCGATGATCTTTGCGTCCAACGCGAGTGCCCGCTCAACCTCCGCCTCATCATGCGTTTCCACCAATGCATCCATGCCGAGTTCATATGCAAGTGCATAAAATTCTCTCATCTGTGCATCGTCTAGAATTGCCGCGATCAGCAGGATCGCGTCCGCCCCGATCACCTTTGCCTCATAAAACTGGTACTCGTCGATCATAAAGTCCTTGCGGATCATCGGAAGCCCGGTCTGCCTTCGGATCTCCTTAAAGTCATTCACATGTCCGTGAAAGTGATCCTCCTCCGTCAGACAGGAGATGGCATCCACCGATACGCTGTAATCCGCAATGCGCGTTTCCAGTGATACCTTGCTTGTAATTGTTCCGAGACTGGGCGATGCTTTTTTAAACTCTCCGATGATGGATATTCCGGGCTTTTTTAAATCGTCATAGAAGCTTCTGCCCGTCGCTTTCTGCTCCTCTGCCAGACGGCGCATCGCATACAGGTCGATCTGCTTTTTATGCTCTTTCAAACGAATTTTTTTGTGTGCTACGATCTCATCTAAAATCATCTCTAAATCACTCCATTTACAAAGTTTTCTACCATCCGTTTTCCGTGTTCCGTGTAGATGGATTCGGGATGGAACTGTAAACCTACTACCGGAAACTCCTTATGGCGCATCGCCATGATCTCGCCGTCTGCGGTGCGCGCCAGCACCCGCAGGCAATCGGGAAGGTCATCGGACTGTACCGCCAGCGAATGGTAGCGCGCCACCTTGATCGGTGTGTCGATGCCGTTGAAAATGCTGCTGCCATCATGGTCGATCATAGACTGTTTTCCATGGAACAGCTGCTTCGCATAAGAAACCGTTCCTCCCAGCGCCTGCCCGATACACTGGTGTCCAAGGCAGATGCCGAGGATCGGGATCTTGTCATAAAATTCCTTGACCACATCCATACAGATGCCTGCCTCAGAAGGGCTTTTCGGTCCGGGTGAAAGAACGATACGCTCCGGCTTCAGCTCACGGATCTCTTCAATCGTGATCTTGTCATTTCTCACAACCTTGATGTCGTCTGCAAAAATTCCAATGTACTGATACAGGTTAAAGGTAAATGAGTCATAATTGTCAATCAGTAAAATCATAGGTTTTCCTCCTCCACCAGCGTCTTTGCCAGTGCCATGACCTTGTTGCAGCACTCCTTGTACTCGTTTTCCGGTACGGAGTCCGCGACGATGCCGGCGCCTGCCTGTAAATAGACATTCTTTCCTTTTTTCACCATCGTACGGATCGTGATACAAAAATCCATATTGCCGCCAAAGTCGATATATCCCGTTGCTCCTCCATACAAGCCTCTGCGCTGTGTTTCCAGCTCATCGATGATCTCCATCGCCCGGATCTTCGGTGCTCCGGAAAGCGTTCCTGCGGGCAGGAAGCTCGACACGAGATCAAGCGGATGGAACTCGCCTTTTTTTCTGCCCTCGACCATAGATACGATGTGCATGACATGTGAGTAATTCTGCACCTCCATGAACTTTGTTACCTTGACCGTTCCAAACTCTGAGATCCGCCCCATATCATTGCGGGCAAGATCCACGAGCATCACATGCTCCGCGCGTTCCTTTTCATCCTGCAGCAGATCATCCTTGAGCAAAGCATCCTCCTGAGCATCCGCTCCTCTGGGACGCGTACCGGCGATCGGACAGGTAAATACGTGATCACCCTGCTGTTTGACGATCATCTCCGGTGAGCTACCGATTACCTCAAAGTCTCCGTAATTAAAATAATACAGATACGGCGAAGGGTTCAGTTCGCGCAGCTCCTTGTACAGTTCAAAGCCCTCCTGACCGGTCTCGATCGTCCATCGTTGGGATAACACGGTCTGGAACACATGACCCTCACGAATATAATGTCTGATCTTTTCCACCTTTTCACTGTACTGTTCCAGTGTATCGGACTGTGCGACGATCTTTCCGTCATGGTGGAAATTTTTCTGAATAGGACCGCTGCCTGCAGCGCGGCACGCTGTAATCATCTCATTTGCAAGGGCAAGTGCATGCTCTTTTCCGATCGCGCTGTCCTCATCCAGTACGATGGCAGTCAGTGTCTCTGCCACATGATCGACCAGCACAAAATGCGTCATGAGCATCATCTGTACGGTTTCAATACCGATCGTATCCGGGTTGTTGTCCGGGAGCACCTCGGTATACCGTACAAAATCGTAACCGAGATTTCCGACCAGTCCACCGGTGAAAGCCAGTTCCTGATTATCCTTTCGGATCTCAAAGCTGCTGTAGTACTCCTTCAACAGTTCACACGGATTGCCCTCCAAAACCTCCTCGGTTCCGTCTGCTTTCAGGATCACCAGCGAATTGCCCCGGGAGGTGATGATCTCCTCCGGCTCCGGTCCGAAAAATGTATACCGGTCATAGTTTTTATCGTAGGACTCCAGTAAAAATCCTTTTTTCTTTCCGACCAGCTTTTCATACATGTTGATCGGTGTCTCATTAACGATACTGACTGTTTTCTTGTAAAGACGTAACACTCGTTTTTCCATGTTTTTGATCTCCTTTCTACTGTAAATAAGTGTTCCCTGAACACTTTTGCGCCCGAGCGGTTTGCGAAGCAATAAATACATCTCCGCGAGGTGCGCATAAAAAAATCCCTAACGCGAAAAATATCACGTCAGGGACGATTCTTTACCGTGGTGCCACCCTTTTTCAAAAGTATTCTATGGCTTTTAAAAACAAAAAGCTGATATTCCAATCGGAATATCAGCCACCAATTCTACTTTTCTCTATCCGATACAGAGAGTCTCACTCTCGATATCTTTCCTCTGTAACGTGAGGACACGGCATCCGCTACTGAATTTCGCTTTGCATCTCGCAAACCCATTCCCGAAAAACTATCTCGCCGTTTCCCACCATCCCGGCTCTCTGTACAGAATCGAATTACGGTACTCCTTTTGGTCATCGATTTTGTTTATT
>JBJEML010000019.1:0-21181 GCA_051879675.1 Lachnospiraceae bacterium
TTCTCTTCGTCCACGTTCTAAATGATCATCCCATGCCTTACACACGTCTGTCACCTCTTTTACTTCTAACATAATAACAGCTTTATAATAGTATGTCATTGACGGCATAGTTTAAAGCCCAAAGACGCAGCAGAAAACCTGCTGCGTCCTTTTTTATTTATCTGTTTTCCATTGAATCCTCAAACAGCGGTGTCGAGAAATACCGCTCCGCTGTATCGGGCAATACCGTCACAACGGTTTTTCCTTTGCCCAGCTGTTTTGCCAGACGAAGCGCAGCCGCCACATTCGTTCCACTGGAGATACCGCACATGATCCCCTCCTTGCGGGCAAGATCACGTGCCGTCTGAATTGCCTCATCGTCTGTCACGATGCAGATATCCCCGTAAATGTTCTGATTTAAAATTGCAGGGATCACACCGTCACCGATACCCATCTGCAGATGGGTTCCGATGGAGCCGCCGGAGAGTATCGCCGCATGCTCCGGTTCCACGGCCCAGATCAGAATATCCGGATTTTTCTCCTTTAAGGTCTCGCCGATACCTGTGATCGTACCGCCGGTGCCGATCCCCGAGCAAAAACCGTGAATCGGACCATCCACCTGCTCTAAGATCTCCAGTCCGGTCTGATCTCTGTGCACCTGCGGATTCGCGGGATTTTCGAACTGCTGAGGCACAAACACCCGCGGATCATCCTTTGCCATCTGAAGTGCGATCTCTAAACATTCCTCGATCGCCTTTCCGATATTACCGGCATCATGAACGAGTACGACCTCTGCCCCGTAATGGCGCATGAGCTTTCTGCGCTCCTCGCTGACGGAGTCCGGCATGATGATGCGTACGTGATAACCCTCTACCGCACCGACAAGTGACAGACCGATGCCCTGATTGCCGCTCGTAGGCTCTACGATGATCGTATCCTCCTTGAGCAGTCCGCGCTCTTTTGCATCCTTTAACATATTGTAAGCCGTCCGCGTCTTAATGGAACCGCCTACATTCAATCCCTCAAATTTGACAAGCACCTGTGCGCTGTCCTCTTCCACCATATGGCTCAGACGGATCATGGGCGTATGACCCATCGCCTCTAAAATATTGTTATAGATCATTGTTTTTGCTCCCTATGTTTTTATACAGCGTTCTTATTATACTCTATATTTTTAAAATATGCAAAAAAAGATGTGCCTGCGCAATCGCAAGCACATCTTTTTAACTATTTTTGTAACTATTCAGACCCCATCTCGATTCCGCTAATGCTCCATCTCGATGTGGCTTCTCGCCAAAGAATTTACGCTCTCTTTTTACGGGCCATGATCACACTCTGTACCACCAGGAAGATACATAACATTGCTGCTACGGTGATTCCTGTCCACCAAGCCTGATCAAGACCTGCGGAAGCAACGATATTCTGGATCGTACTCAGTGAAAGTACACCAAAGAATGTTCCGATGATATTACCTACACCACCGGTCAGCATCGTTCCACCGATAATGGAGGACGCGATCGCATTCATCTCCATACCACTCGCATGCGAAGGAGAACCGGATCCTACATGAAGGAAATATACATATCCGCCGATACCTGCAAGAATACTACAGATCAGATGCGCGATAAACTTTGTTCTTCTGACGTTGATACCGAGCATCAGTGCACTCTGCTGGTTACCGCCGACTGCATAGAACGCACGACCGAGCTTGGTCCAACGAAGCAGACAGAACAACAGAATGACAAGCAATATTGCTACAACAACACCGATTTCAACATACGCATCAACATAAATGCCTTTCTTGTTAACAGAACCCATACCCGGAACGATCACACGTGTCATTTTCAACTTTGTAAATGCCTCATTCTCTACGTTGAACGGGTTGGTATGAACAATCGTTGTCATACCACGTGCAAAGAACATACCTGCCAATGATACGATGAACGGCTGGATCTCAAGGTAGGCTACGAGGAAGCCCTGTACCAGACCAAAAGCAAGACCGATCGCCAGTGCGATCAGGATCGCTGTATACGGATCGCCGCCGCCGAAATCAAGATATACGGCACAGCACATGCTGACCAGCGCTACTACACCACCGACTGAAATATCAATACCGCCGGTGATCATTACCAAACTCATACCGCAAGCGGTGATGATCAATGCTGCCTGTGCATTCAGGATATTAAAGAATGCCTGCGGCTTTAAAAAGCCGGAACCGAGAAAGATCATCGCTGCAGCATACATTGCGAAGAAAACAATGATGGTGATCGTCAGCAACAGATTTGTGTCTGACACATTTTTAAACCAACTGCTCTTAACTGCAGCTGTATTCTTTTCTGATGCCATGTTATGCTACCTCCTTTGTTTTCATCTTTTTGCCGAGTGAAGCAAGCTTGTCTCTTACGATTGGCGCACTTAAAACAACTAATACGATAACGACAACTGCCTTGTAAGCAGGAAGCGCGTCAGACTGTACCTCAAACTTGTACAGTGTTGTCGTAAGGAACTGAATAACGTATGCGCCAAGAATAGAAGCCCAGATATTGAACTTACCACCACCAAGAGCATTTCCGCCAAGTGCGACTGCCAGGATGGCATCCATCTCGATATCCTTTGCAACTACAGAGTAGTTGATCGTTGACAGACGGCTGACCTTGATCAGACCTACAACTGCAACACAGATGCCCAGGATTACAAAAGAGATGAACTTGATGAATTCAGGGTTCAGACCATTCAATCTGGATGCACTCTCGTTGATACCTACTGTCTGTGTATATAATCTCAGGTTTGTAAATTTCATAACAAGCGCGATTACAACCACGCAGATCATTGCGATGAAGAACGGGGTCGGGATCGGCACACCCGGAATATATCCGCCAAAATAGCCGAAGCTGTTCACATTTACGATCGGAAGCTCATTGTTGTTTACCCACGCAGCGATCGAACGACCAGCCGTAAACAGGATCAATGTCGCGATCATCGGCTGAATCCGGAAGTATGCTACCAGCACACCATTAAATGCACCGGCTGCCATGGATGCCAGCACTGCAACAAGGAATGCTACGATAAGCGGGGTCTGATAGGTGTCAGTTGTTGTCTGTCCGCCACAGAGCATGCGCAGGATCACGGAACCTGCGATCGCGATCGTTGCACCAACAGAAATATCCTGTCCACCGGAAGCTGCGGTAACTAACGTCATACCGATCGCCAGAATCGCCAGCTCTGAGCCGTAGTCCAGAATCGTGATCAGATAACCGTTCAGAACCGGATCGCCGATGCTGTTGTAGCCAAGTGTAACTTTAAAGAAAGACGGATCCATGATAAGATTGAATAATGCCAGGATCAGTAATGCTGCCAGCGGGATAAACACCTGCTGCTTCACCAGTCCGGAGAAAAATGCTCCGACACTCTTATGCTTATTTTCCATTGTTGTCACCTCCCGCAATGGTACTCATAATCTTATTCTGAGTCAGTTCGTCACTGCCAAGCTCACCAACGACGCGGCGGTCTCTCATGACGATCAGACGTGAACAGGTACGGATCATTTCATCCGTCTCAGAAGAGATAAATGTCACGCTCATACCTTCAGATGCCAGCTTTAACACCAGCTTCTGGATCTCAATCTTTGTTCCGACATCAATACCACGTGTCGGCTCGTCTAAGATCAGATACTCAGGATGCGTCAACAGCCATCTTGCAAGGATTACCTTCTGCTGATTACCACCGGAAAGTGACTTAATCGGTGTATCTGCGGAAGCAGTCTTGATCTCAAGCAGCTTGATATACTCCTCTGCGATCTTCTGTGCTTCTGCTTTCGAATACGGATGTAAAAATCCCTTTAACACCTGCTGTGCGAGAATGATATTGTCCCGTACGGACAGATCTCCAACGATACCATCAACCTTTCGATCCTCAGGCAGATATGCGATTCCCTGCTTCATCGCATCGATCGGCTTCTTGATCTTGATATGCTTGCCGTTTTTCTTTACAGAACCGCCAATTACATGATCTGCACCAAAAATGGCACGTACACACTCGCTTCGACCAGAACCGAGCAGACCGGTAAATCCATTGACTTCACCCTTCTTAATATAGAAGTCAAACGGCTTGATACCTGCATTACTCTGCAGCTGCTCTGCCTCAAAGATCTTTGCATCTGCATCGTCACCGGTATAAGTCACACTGTCTGTCTTGATATCAGACATATCATCCAGCTCTTTACCGAGCATCTTTGCTACCAGCTTGACACGGGGCAGATCTGCGATCTCATACTCACCAACCAGTCCGCCGTCCCGAAGAACGGTGATCTTGTCACATACCTCATATACCTGATCCAGGAAATGCGTTACGAAAATGATTCCTACACCCTTTGCACGCAGATCGCGCATGAGGCCAAAGAGCTTTTCTACCTCCTGCTCATCCAGAGAGGATGTCGGCTCGTCCAGGATCAGTACCTTACAGTCCATGTCAACGGCTCTCGCAATGGCTACCATCTGCTGGATTGCGATGGAATAATTGGAAAGCTGTCTGTTTGCCTTCGCCGGAATATCAAGCGTCTGCAGAATCTTATCTGCATCTGCGTTCATTTTCTTCCAGCTCACGCCTTTTTGTTCATCACGTCCTATGTACATATTTTCAGCAACGGAAAGGTTCGGGCACAGGGTGATCTCCTGATACACTGTGCTTATGCCAAGTTTTTGCGCGTCCTGAGGCGAACGGATGACAGCCGCCTTATCCAGTCCCTTCAGGAAAATTTCGCCTTCGTCCTTTTCATAGACGCCGGTGAGCACCTTGATCAAGGTGGATTTTCCCGCACCATTCTCGCCCATCAGAGCATGGATCTCGCCTTCACATAAGGTAAAGTCTACATCATGCAGTGCGCGAACGCCGGGGAAGCTTTTACAGATTCCTCTCATTTCCAATACAGATTTCTCTTTCACCTGTGCATTCACTCCTTTTTATTTATTTTTTGTTGCAGATTGTCGCGAAAAGTTCGCTTAAAAAGGGCGCGGCACCTTTTACGCGTACCGCGCCCTGTTAGTCACTTTACATTATTCAGATCCGAAATACTGCGAATTAGATTCCGTAGGTATTTACGTCATCATCAGTAATGGTAGTAGCGTCAAAGCCCTTCTCGTCCATGACAACGGTCTTCTCAGCGATGGTTCCGCCGCTCTCAAGAGTCTTGATGATGTCCTTGATGTAAGAAGCCTGGAAAGGATTGCACTGTCCATCATAGTTCCAGTTTCCTGCTTTCAGCTCCTCTAATGCCCACTTGTTGCAGTCAAAGCCCATTACGATGACGTCTTTGCCAACACCGTGAGAGATGTTTGCCTTGTCAAGTGCTGCTACAGCACCCTTAGCCATATCGTCGTTCTCAGCGTAGATTACGTTGAAAGACTTACCTGCATCGATAACAGACTGAACGATCTGCTGTGCCTTCTCTGCGTTCCACTCAGCGGTCTGCTGTGCTACGATGTTCCAGTTAGACTCTGCTGCAACCTTCTCATCTAAAGCGCCTGAACGACCCTTCTGAGCTGCAGATCCCATAACACCCTGGATATGGATCACATTGTACTCATCAAGTCCCTGACCTGCTAACCAATCAACAGCGGTCTGTCCCTCTTTAGCCATATCAGAAACGATAGAAGCCTCATATAAGCTAGGATCAGCATCGATAGTACGGTCGAATAAGATAACCTTAACGCCTTCAGCCTGAGCATCCTGTAATACAGAATCCCAACCAGCTGTATCAGCTGCAGATAACAGTAAGTAGTCAACGCCGTCAGTGATGAACTTCTGAGCTGCTGCGATCTGCTCATCATTCTTTAAGCTGTATGCGAACTGTGCATCGAAACCGTTCTCCGCGGTGAAGTTAGCCTTCATATCCTTGTCGTTAGCGGTACGATATCCGGACTCGTTAGGATCGTTGTTGATGATACCAACTTTGATCAGTTCTCCACCTGCAGGCTCCTCTGCTGCGGGCTCCTCTGCTGCGGGCTCCTCTGCTGCAGGCTCCTCAGCCTTGGGCTCCTCTGTTGCTGCGGGTGCCTCTGCCGGAGCATCTGCCTTAGATCCGCATCCAACTACCATAGTTGCTGCCATAGCTACTACCAGTAAGCTTGCTAAAACTTTCTTTTTCATTTTGGTTTTCCTCCCTTAAATTTTGTTCCTTTTGGATTTTGTAAGGTGTTTTGTCCTTACATGTTTCATTATACGAATCCATTCTTGAATTTCAACCGGAAATTGTTTACTTTATCCAGTTTTGTTTTGTTGAACAATACAAATTTTTGCATTTTTCAGTAGATTTCAATACAAATTTATGTTTTAATGGTCATAGGTTCAAAAATTTACGATTTTTCTTTAAAAAAAGTAAATTTTTTACGAGTCCCATGCCGGATCTTTCCATTTTTATTATTGGTAAAGTTGGCAAAAGACTGTTTTACATGATGTTTTTTTCCGATTCCACAATTTTTTTCAGGTGAAATTTTCAAACTGCCACCTGAAAAATCCACGAAAAAAAGTAATATTTTACCGGAGGATTTCCATGATTCCAAAATATCAACACATTGCAGACCGCCTGCGGGCACAGTTAACAGGCGAGAACCGCAGTCGGGCAGCCAAGCTCCCAACCGAAAAGGAACTGTGCGCCCTCTACGGTGTCAGCCGTCAGACGGTACGTCAGGCACTTCATGTACTTGAGACCGAGGGACTGATCGAGCGGCGTCAGGGCAGCGGTGCTTATCCCACCGGTCTTCACCCAGATGCATCCCGCAACCAGATCGCCATCCTTCTTCCGACTGACAGCGACTATACCTACGCCAGACTGCGAAATGACCTTCAGGTACCGCTTGTAAAGGAAGGCTTCGTCGTCTCCCTTTTTCTGACCGGATCCAGCGTTGCCAAAGAACGTGAGATCCTTCAGCAGCTGCAATCGCTCCCGTTGCGCGGACTGATCGTTGATCCCGTGAAAAGCGCCCTGCCAAATCCCAATCTGGACCTGTACGAGAAACTGTGGGCAGGTCAGCTCCCCACGGTCTTTCTGCATGACACTTATGAAAATTTTCCGCCACGGACTGTCATCACAGAGGACAACTTTGCCGGAGCCACGCTGCTGACGCAGCATCTGATCGACCGGAAGCACACACAGATTGCCGGCATCTTCCGCAGCGATACACGCACCGGGATCGAACGCTATATCGGCTTTACCACTGCCTGTGCCGCCGCAGATCTCACATGGGACGACAGCTGCATCCGCTGGTATTCCACCACCGAGCTTGCCGCACTTCAAAAAAAACAGGCAACCGGATTCCTTGCGGATTTTGTCCACCGGAATCTCGGTGCCTGCTCTGCAGTCATCTGTCAGGATGATGAAATTGCCTACTGGCTCGTGAAAGAGCTCACCCGCGCCGGAAGAAATGTGCCGGAGGATGTGAGTGTCGTGAGCTTCGACAACAGCTTCCTGTGCGAATTTTCCTCCCCGGAGCTCACATCGCTCTCCCATAAAAGCAGCACGGAGCTCGCTGCCACTGCCGTCGACGCGCTGCTGACGCAGATGCGCGGAGGGCAGGCACCATCCGTCAGACTTCGTTTTGAACTTGTCGAGCGCGAAAGCTGCGCATCACTCGCCTGACTTTTGCGCCTTTGCGCGCCATTCCCTCGGCGAGACACCCACTGTCTTTTTAAACACAAAGCTGAAATAGTGGGCATCCTTATATCCCACTGCCGCAGCGATCTGCGCAGTGGACTGGTCACTGTCCCGAAGCAGCCGTCTCGCCTGCTCCATCCGTTTGTTTGTCACATACTCCACAAACGTCATCTTCATCTCCTGTGAAAACATACCGCTGAAATAGTTCGGACTCATTCCGATTGCCTGGGCAACCTCGTTCAGGTTCAGAGTCGTCTGCATATAGTTTTCTTCGATGTAATCAAGCGCTGTCTGCAGGATCTTCTTTCCCTGCGTCTGCTGTTTTTCATCCCGCAGCCGCAGCGCCTCCGCCAAAAGCTTGCACACATAATCCGCCATCGTGTCCGGTCCGGTCACCATCTCATGGATCCGTTCCGCTCCAACCGTCTCTAAGAACTCCTCCTGCTTACAACCGATACTCTGGGTAAACGCCTGTGTCGTAAACTGTATATTGAGCAGCAGATAATCCCGAAACAACCGGGATTCAACCGCCTCTCCAAGCCCCTGCAAATAACTGCCGACAAACTCATCCACTTCCGTACGCTGTCCGTTATTCAAGAAACCGCGAATGATCTCAGGATCCACCTTGTTTGCATCCAGACCGCCAAATCTGCTGTTTCCGGAAGCCGCCCCTTCATCCGCCGTCAGTTCCTCCGTCAGAATATGTTTCTCCGGAGTCAGATAGCGGTAGGCATAGATATGGTTGACTTTTCGGTAACAGTCAGACAACTGGCTGAAGCGCTCCACCGGCGTACCGGCTGCCACATACCACTCCTGATCCTTCGACTGTTCGCAGATTTTTTTAATATAATCCAGGTGGGTGCGGGCACGCTCGTTCAGGTTGTCCACATCACCCATCAAAAGCACGCCATATGTATTCATGTTCCAGCGGAACACCAGACATTCCGGGAAACGCAGAAAATACCGGAGCAGCTCCTCTCTGCTCTCGTCCTCCTGCACGCCAAACAGGATCAGATTGTAACCGGAAGCATTAATGTCCAACCCCTGTTTGACCGCTTCCTCATACAACTCCTGTGCAGAGAGTTTGCCCTCAAACACCTTCTCGAAAAAGCTCCGCAGTGCGTACTGCTCGTACTGCTGCATCTCACTTTGGAATTTTTTTACATAATTTTTCTGCTCCTGCTCCGCCTCGATCTTTTCACGGATCTCGGAAAGTGCTTTCTGCAGCGATCTGCGTGTAATGGGTTTTAAGAGATATTCATCCACGCCCTCGGAGATTGCCTGCCTCGCGTAGTCAAAATCATCGTAACCGCTGATGATGATGATCTTCATGTCCGGATATTCACTCTTTACAATATGGCTGAGTGCCAGTCCGTCCATAAATGGCATCTTGATATCCGTGATCAGCACATCCGGCACATTTTTCCGGATCAGAGGCAATGCCATCTCACCGTCCCCCGCTTCTCCTACAAACCGGTAGCCATACTGCTGCCATGGAATATTGTCACGCAGTGCCTCGCGCACCACACTCTCGTCCTCTACCAAAAATACTTTTAACATTGCCGCCCCTTTTTCCCAATCTGTTTAATATACTCTGTCATCCAGATAGTTTCGCACATTTTCCCTTGTAAATACGAGCTCGTCCACAAAATATTCTTTTTCCACGCTCTCGCCTGCCTCCAGCTTGCGGATGACCTCCGCCAGAAGTTCTCCCTGAAGCGGATTACACTCCACATCACAATTGATCTTTCCGGAACTCACCAGCTCCAGTGCATCCTTGGCACCATCAAAGGAAACCATTACAATATCGCCCAAAAAACCGGTCGTAAGCCCGGCCTCCTCAATTGCCTCCATCGCGCCAAATGTCATCTCATCGTTCTGACTGATCACAACATCAATATCCTCATACTGGCGCAGCAGCTTTGCCATAACTTCCTTTCCTTTGACAACCGTAAAATCTCCCGATTCCTGCGCCAGGATCTTCCAGTTTTCATGCTCTGCCGCGACCTTGTTAAACCCCCGGCTTCTGCCGATCTGTGAGGTAGAGCCAAAGGTTCCGGTGAGGACCACGATATTGACCGGATCAACAGTACGTCCTCTCCTCTCCAGATAGGATGCCAGCCAGTCGCCTGCCTTATGCCCCTCTTCCTCCATATCACTGCCGATAAAGGTCGTATAGAGATCCTCCGCGCCGGAGATCTTCCGGTCCACCAATATCACGGGTATCCCCGCATCCTTCGCCTCTGTGAGCACCGTTTCCCAGCCCTCTTCCATAAGCGGCGAAAAGACAATGTAATCTACCCGCTGGGAGATAAACCCCCTGATCGCCTTGATCTGATTTTCCTGCTTTTGTCTGGCGTTACTGTATTGAAGGAAAAAACCCTTCTCCTTTGAAAGAGCATCCTGAATAGATTGTGTATGCGTTGCACGCCAGACGGACTCGCTTCCAAGCTGCGAGAAGCCCACCACGATCAGATCCTCATCCACCTGCGCACCATCGTCCTCCGTCGTCTGCTGCGGCTTTGCGTCTCCAAAGCCACCGTTGGTGCCAAGAAGCACCAGAAACGTGACGTTCAGAACAACCAGCGCCAGAACCAGCCATTTTTCATTTTTCATATTCCTTGCTTTTTCGCCCCGATTTTGTCCGGCAGCTTCCCTTTCCCATTATTTTTCAGGCGTCACCCGGTCTTCTTTTTGCGGAACCGGCAATGCCGGGATCGTCACCGTCACCGTCGTTCCGATGCCCTGCTCGGAATCGATCTGCATTCCGTAATAATCGCCAAAGTACATACGGATGCGCTCATTGACATTCGCGAGTCCGAAGCCGCCCTCCGTATCCTTGCAGGACCGCTCGATCTCTCTGCGAAGATGCGCCAGCTGATCCGGTGCCATACCTACGCCGTTGTCCTGTACCGTCAGTACGATGCTCCGCTCTTTCATTCTTCCCGAGATCGTGATCTTTCCCATCGCACGTTTGTACTTAATGCCATGATAGAGCGCATTTTCTACCAGCGGCTGCAAGGTCAGTTTTAAGATCCTGTACGGATATACTGCCGGATCCATATCAATCTCATAATCCAGAATATCATGATAACGCGCCTGCTGGATCTTTAAGTAGCTTCTGATATGCTGTTCCTCCTCCCGGATCGATATGTACTCCGCACCGTGGCTGAGTACCAGCCGGAAAAACTGTGAGAGCGAAACAACCATATCCACCGCCTCATCCGCGGAGTCACTCTCGATCAGCCAGACGATCGTGTCCAGTGTATTATATAGGAAGTGCGGGTTGATCTGCTCCTGCAACAGCCGCAGCTCCGCATGACGCATTTTACTCTCGTCCTCCTTGATCTTGCTCACCATCGCTTCCAGATGCACGGTCATGTCATTGACGGAGCCGGACAGATCTGCGATCTCTGTGGGACCGGTCGTCTCCGCCCGAGCCTCAAAATCGCCGTGTGCTACCGCACCGGTCACCTGCCGCAGCCGCTCGATCGGCCGTACAATACCGCCCACGGCCTGTGCCGAAATGAGCAGTACCAACAGAAGGATCACTGCCAGCATCGCACCGAACATCAGCATAAACTGTTCCATCTGTGCATTCAGCTGCAGCTTTAAGCTGTTCATACTGCGCGTCTGATAATAGATGTAGTACTGAATATCATCCTGGATCAGCTCCGTCAGAATATAGATATTGTTGTCGAGCATCTCCATGTTTTCATCGTAATGTCCACCCTCATCCAGGTTATACTTGATATCATCGATACGATCCTCCAGCGTGTCAAGGTTTCGCAGCAGACTCTGCAGCCACAGACGACTCTCGCGGTCAGTCGTGATATTCACAAGCGCGCTGAAATCCCGGCGCAGCTTCTGCACCAGATCATAAGGGTCCTTCACCGAATCATCATCATCAATATTGTCAAGTGTGATACTGCCCGCCACCAGACGGTAAATGCTCTCGTCCAGCTCATCCCGGAAATCCAGATTGTAATTATTCGCGATCATCATGTTACTGACAATGTTATCATATGCCGCACTATAGCTCTTCAGCGATAGGAGCAGATAAACCGACATCACCAGAAACGGCAGCACCGCGACAGCCACAAGCAGGATCAGTTTTTGTTTTAAGGATGTTTTTTTTGTCTGTTTCAAATTATGCTTCATGTTTATTGATCTATATGGATGTAATTTATAGTTCCCTATATAAAAATACACCTTGTACATACATTTGTACAAGATGTATTTTTGTAAATGCTACGTTTCGATCCTTTGACGCGTGCCTGATCGCTTTGCTGTCAGACTTTTCCTAGGCAATAGAAAAACAATACTTCGTCGTCGAATCGTACGTCTCGCCCGGTGCGAGGAACGGCTGTTTAAAGTTCTTCTCATTCACAGAATTGGGGAAATACTGTGTCTCCAGACAGAAGCCCTGACGCTTCACATAATCCACGCCACCCTTTCCCTTCTGTCCACCGACAAAATTGCCGGCATAGAACTGTACGCCCACGCAGGTCGTATACACATCCATCTGAATCCCGGACTCTGCCGCTTTTGCACGTGCTGCCAGCTGCAGACTGCCGTCCGCCTTATCCAGAACATAATTGTGATCGTAACCGCCCGTATATTTCAGCTGGTCAAAATCATCATTGATCCGCGCACCGATCTTTGTCATCTGACGGAAATCCATCGGTGTGCCGGACACGGACGCGATCTCACCCGTCGGAATGGATTTCCCGTCTTCGACCGGTGTATAGTAGGATGCGAAAATCTCAAGTTCCTGTCCCTCCGCACTGCCGCTCTCGTGACCGTTCAGGTTGAAATATGCATGGTTCGTAAAGTTCGCCACAGTCGTCTTGTCTGTCGTTGCCTTGTAGTTAATCCCAAGTTCGCCGGCATCTGTCAGCGTATAGGTTACGACAACATCCATGTTTCCCGGAAATCCCTGCTCTCCGTCAGGACTGTGATAGGTCAGAACGACATGGGCATCATCCGCCTCTGTCGCCGTCCAAAGTACCGTGTGAAAGCCCTTTGATCCGCTGTGCAGATTATTCTCGTTTTCGTTCGCCTCCAGCTGATAGGTCGTTCCTTCGATCGTCACCTGTGCACCGGCGATACGGTTGCCGTTGCGTCCGATGACCGTACCGAGAAATCCGTTGACAGCCTCATACTCTGCCGGTGTATCATAGCCAAGCAGCACATCACGGATCACGCCGTTCTTATCCGGCACGCGGACTGCGCGCAACGTAGCACCGAGACTGATGATGTCCACCTCCATGCCACCGGCATTTTTCAGCGTATACATCATAACATCTGCGCCCCCGGCTGTCTTACCAAAATTGGTTATTGCCATCACTTCTCCTCCTACTGTCCATATTAGCTTTTTGATTATGGACAGTTTACTGTCCATAATAGGCGTTTTCACCGTGCTTACGGTAAAAATGCTTATCCTTGATATTATCGGGAGCAGGCTTTACCTGAGGGTTGATCAGCTCCGTGTTGCGTGCCATCTTTGCAACTTCCTCCAGCACCACTGCATTATGCACTGCTTCTGCCGCATCCTTGCCCCATGTGAAGGGTCCGTGGTTCTGGCAGAGTACGGCAGGTGTATAAACCGGATTGATGCCTCTGTTTTCAAAAGTCTCAATGATCACGACACCGGTGTTCTTCTCGTAAGCCTCATTGATCTCCTCTGTTGTGAGATTTCTTGCACAGGGAATGGGTCCCAGAAAATAATCTGCGTGAGTCGTTCCATATAGCGGAATATCTCTTCCTGCCTGCGCCCATGCCACTGCTTCCGGCGAATGGGTATGTACGATACCGCCGATCTCAGGATATTTCTTATATAATTCGATATGTGTCGCCGTATCGGAAGAGGGCTTATATTTTCCTTCGATCTTGTTTCCGTCCAGATCCATGACAACCATATCATCCGGTGTCAGGGCATCATAGTCCACACCGCTGGGCTTGATGACAAAATAGCCTGTCTCGGCATCTCTTCCGCTGACATTTCCCCATGTATAGGTGATCAGCCCTCTGCGGGGAAGCTCCATATTTGCTTCATAAACCTCTTTTTTCAGCTGTTCTAACATATATACGTTCTCCTTCTTCTTGTACTGCGACGCATAAAATTTTCTCGCTGCACCTAAAGTGCGAAAGCTCGAAAATCCCATGCCGTCGCGTGAAACAATATCCTGGCACCAGTTATTAACACCGGATACCAGGATATTCTTTTAATAGTCTTTATTTCATCTCTGCGGATACACGCTCATAGATGCCGTCTGCATCTAATTTGTACTTGTGAAGCAGTTCCTTTGCAGGACCTGACTCACCGAATACATCGTTCATTCCGATACGTGTTACCTTTGTCGGGCAGTTCTCGCTCAGGCACTCGCTGACTGCTGCACCGAGTCCGCCGATGATGGAATGTTCCTCAACGGTGAAAATGCGTCCGGTCTTCTTTGCTGCTGCGATCACAAGCTCCTCATCCAGAGGCTTGATCGTGTGGATATTGATCACCTGTGCGTCAATACCGTCTGCAGCAAGCTTTTCTGCTGCCTCGAGAGCCTCGCTTACACAAAGTCCGGTCGCGATGATCGTGCAGTCCTTGCCATCGCGTAAGGTAACGCCCTTGCCGATCTCAAACTTGTAATCAGCGTTATCGTTGATCACGGGCACTGCCAGACGGCCGAAACGTAAATATACAGGGCCTTCATGCTCGTAAGCAGCCTTTACTGCAGCCTTTGCCTCGATATCATCACTCGGATTCAATACTACCATTCCGGGGATGGAACGCATCAGGGCGATATCCTCGTTACACTGATGGGAAGCTCCGTCCTCGCCGACAGAGATACCTGCATGGGTTGCACCGATCTTTACATTCAGATGGGGATATCCGATGGAGTTGCGCACCTGCTCAAAAGAACGTCCTGCTGCGAACATTGCGAATGTACTCACGAACGGAACAAATCCGCAGGTAGATAATCCGGCTGCGATACCGGTCATATTTGCCTCAGCGATACCGCAGTCAATATGGCGCTCCGGGAACTCTTTTTTGAATACACCGGTCTTTGTAGCTGCTGCCAGATCGGCATCTAAAACGAGCAGATTCTCATGCTCTTTTCCAAGCTCGACTAAAGCATTGCCGTAGCTGTCTCTTGTTGCAATCTTCTTTACTTCTGACACAATGCTTCACCTGCCTTTCTCAAATCCTCCATTGCGATCGCAAACTCCTCATCATTCGGAGCTTTTCCGTGCCAGCCGACATTGTTCTCCATGAAAGAAACACCCTTGCCCTTTACGGTGTGGGCAATGATAGCGGTCGGCATACCCTTGGTCGCCTTTGCCTCATCGAACGCAGCCTTGATCTGGTCAAAGTCATTTCCGTCGATGTTGATCACATGGAAATTGAATGCCTCAAACTTCTTGTCGATCGGGTAAGGAGAACATACCTCGTCGATCGGTCCGTCGATCTGAAGATTGTTGTTGTCGACGATCACGCACAGGTTGTCCAGCTTACGGAAGCCTGCAAACATCGCTGCCTCCCAGATCTGGCCTTCCTGGATCTCACCGTCGCCGCACAGTGCATACACACGGTAATCCTTCTTTGCCTGCTTAGCGCCGAGTGCCATTCCGCATGCTGCGGACAATCCCTGTCCGAGAGAGCCTGAAGACATGTCCACACCGGGAATGTGCTTCATATCCGGATGTCCCTGTAAATAAGAGCCTGTATGACGAAGTGTCAACAGATCCTCTACCGGGAAGTATCCGCGGTGTGCCAGTGCAGAATATAAACCGGGAGCTGTATGTCCCTTCGATAATACGAAACGGTCACGATCCGGATCCTTCGGATTCTTCGGATCAATATTCATCTCCTCAAAATAGAGGTAGGTAAAAATATCTGCTGCAGAAAGAGATCCGCCGGGATGTCCGGCCTTTGCGGCGTGAACACCCTCAACGATACCTTTGCGAACTTCAACAGCAGTTTTCTGAAGCTCAAGCTTGTTCATGATTATTCTCCTAATTATATTTTTTCGCAGATCGCCAACTCGAGATCTGCTTATTCACCAAATTGCTTACTCACCGAAGACAGCCTTGTAATCCTTCTGGAACTTCTCAATACCCTGATCAGTTAAAGGATGCTTGGTCATCTGCTCGATCACTGCATAGGGAACCGTTGCGATATGAGCGCCTGCCAGTGCACAGTCAGTGACATGGATCGGATTGCGGACAGATGCTGCAATGATCTCGGTATCCAGACCATAGTTATCGAAGATCTGTACGATATCCTCGATCAGGTTGATACCGGGCTGGCTGATGTCATCTAATCTTCCAAGGAAAGGAGATACGTAGGTAGCGCCTGCTCTTGCAGCCAGAAGTGCCTGATTTGCAGTAAAGATCAGTGTCACGTTTGTCTTGATGCCCTCAGAAGAAAGAACCTTGGTAGCCTTTAAGCCTTCTACGGTCATGGGAATCTTTACGACCATGTTGGGATGGATCTTTGCGATCTCACGTCCCTCTGCGATCATACCCTCTGCATCTACGGTAGTAGCCTTTACCTCACCGCTGATCGGTCCGTCAACGATTGTTGTGATCTCCTTGATCACCTCATTAAAATCACGTCCCTCTTTTGCGATCAGGGAAGGATTGGTGGTAACTCCACAGATCACTCCCATGTCATTTGCTTTACGAATATCATCTACATTCGCAGTGTCAATAAAGAATTTCATTGCTTTTCTCTCCTTTTTATCTATTATTGACTGCTCCCCGCCACCGGGAAGCAGCCTTTGGAATCATTTTACACCATTTCTCTCAAATAATCCAGATGACATTTATCTGTAGTAAACACTTCCTAACATCAGATCCTTCTTAAAATCACGGATGTTGGTGTTCTTGTCGATGTAAACAGCCTCAATGCCCATTGCATTTGCCCAGTCACCCATCTGCTCTGCAGTCAGATCGTAAGTAAATGCGGTGTGATGAGCGCCGCCTGCCAGGATCCATGCTTCAGTTCCTGTATAGAAGTTCGGCTGCGGTGTCCAGAAGTTGGTCGCTACCGGAAGCTTCGGCATCGGCTTCTCTACCTTCTTGCAGTCTACGTCCTGAATAATGAGGCGGAAACGATTGCCAAGGTCGATCAGGGATGTTGCAATACCTGCACCTTCCTTGGAAGTAAATACCAGTCTTGCAGGATCTTCGCGGTTACCCATTGACAGAGGCTGACACTTGATGCTGATCGGGCCGTCTGCGATCGTCGGGCAGATCTCCAACATATGAGCCTGAAGGATACCCTCTTTACCCTTTACAAGGTTGTAGGTATAATCCTCTAACATAGAGGTTCCCTTTGCGTCCTTCTTGCCTTCGGTCATGATCTTCATCAGACGAACCATGGCAGCTACCTTCCAGTCGCCCTCTGCACCGAAGCCGTAGCCCTTCTCCATCAGTCTCTGGATGGCAAGACCGGGCAGCTGCTGTAATGCGCCAAGGTCACCGAAGTGTGTTACGATCGCATGATAGTTCTTCTCCTCTAAGAAGCGCTCAAAACCGATCTCGATCTGCGCCTGAACTGCCACATGTTTTTTGAACTCCTCAGGATCACGTCCCTCTAATAAAATGTCGTACTTGCTGTAATACTCATCAACCAGTGCATTGGTGTCAGATGCGGAAACTGCTGCCACGCTCTCTGCGATCTCGTTGACCGGATATGCGTCGATCTCCCAGCCGAATTTCAGCTGTGCCTCTACCTTGTCACCCTCGGTAACGGCTACGTTTCTCATGTTATCTGCCACTCTCATCACACGGATGTGGCTGCTCTCGATGATACCGACTGCCGTGCGCATCCATGTTGCGATACGCTCCTGAACGATCGGGTCTGACCAGTGTCCAACGATCACCTTGCGCTCGATGCCCATGCGGGTAACGATGTGACCGTACTCACGATCACCGTGAGCTGCCTGATTCTCGTTCATGAAATCCATATCGATCTCATCGTAAGGAATCTCCTCGTTGAACTGGGTATGTAAATGAAGTAACGGCTTACGATACTCCTGTAAACCTAAGATCCATGACTTTGCGGGTGAGAAGGTGTGCATCCATGTGATCACGCCTGCGCACTCCTCATCCATATTTGCCTCGTTAAAGGTCTTGCGGATCAGCTCGTTGGTGATCAGTGTCGGCTTCCATACCACCTCGTAGGGAAGAATTCCGGAAGCGTTCAGCTTCTCAACAATGATCTTTGAATGTTCTGCAACGTGTGCCAGACACTCATCTCCATACAGATCCTGTGATCCGGTACAAAACCAGAACTTGTAGCTTTTTGTCTTTAACATCTTTCTTTATCCTCCTGAAAAATACTTTCTTATTTTTCCGGTCTTTGCGTTTCGCGTCCAGACCGTCAATTCGCTCATTTAAACTATTTCATCGCACTGACAGCCGCTGCCTCAATGGGAAGTCCTGCCTTATATAATTCAATAAACTTGTCAAAACCTGCAACGTCCGCAGGATCAGGATTCATCGTTGTTCCGGTCTCTCCTGCGAAGATCTTGTTGTTCAGGTATGCATCTAAGGTCTCGCCGTCCTCTTTGCTAACCATGTACTCAGCAAGCAGTGCGATACCCCATGCGCCACCTTCGCCTGCAGTCTCCATCACTGCTACAGGTGCGTCCATCGCTGCTGCAAGAATGCTCTGTCCGACACCCTTGGTCTTGAACAGTCCGCCATGACCGTAGATGCAGTCAATCTTCACCTGCTCCTCCTTTAAGAGAATGTCAAGTCCGCACTTCAATGCACCGAGTGAGGTATACAGATTTACACGCATAAAGTTTGCCAGATTAAACTTGGAATCCGGTGTGCGAACGAACATCGGACGGCCCTCGGTAAATCCGGTGATATGCTCACCAGAGAAATAGTTATATGCCAGCAGTCCGCCGCAGTCCTTGTCTCCCTCAAGCGCCTTATTGTAGAGCGTTCCAAACAGCTTGTTCATATCTACATCAATGCCAAAGCTCTCTGCAAACTCCTTAAAGATGTTCACCCATGCGTTCAGATCAGAGGTACAGTTGTTGCAGTGAACCATTGCAACAGCGTCTCCGGCAGGCGTCGTCACCATATCCAGCTCTTCATGAAGCTTCTTTAACTCATCCTCTAATACAACCATTGCAAATACAGAAGTTCCGGCTGATACGTTACCGGTGCGGACAGCCACGGAATTGGTAGCTACCATACCCGTTCCTGCATCACCCTCAGGAGGGCACATCGGAGCGCCCGGCTGAAGTGTTCCGGTGGGATCTAACTTTTTCGCACCCTCTGCGGTCAGTGTTCCGGCGTTCTCGCCTGCCACAAGCACCTTCGGGAAAATGTCACGCAGCTTGTAAGGCATACCTTTTTCTGCCAGCTTCGCGTCAAACTTGTCTACCATGGTCTGGTTATAATCACGTGTCTTGGAATCGATGGGGAACATGCCCGCTGCCTCTCCGATTCCGACTACCTTCTCACCGGTCATCTGCCAGTGGATATAGCCTGCCAGTGTCGTCTGGAACTTGATCTTCTTTACGTGCTCCTCGCCGTTTAAGATCGCCTGATACAGATGTGCAACGCTCCATCTCTGCGGAACGTTAAAGTTTAAGTACGGTGTCAGCTCCTCGCATGCCTGTCCGGTAATGGTGTTTCTCCATGTACGGAACGGTACAAGTAAGTTGTCGTTCTCATCGAATGCCATGTATCCGTGCATCATTGCGGAGAATCCAATCGCCGCAAGTGACTTGATCTCCACGCCATACTGTTTTTTTACATCCTTTGCCAGGTCAAGATAGCAGTCCTGCAGACCTCCCCAGATCGCATCGAGACTGTAGGTCCAGATGCCGTCTACCAGCTGATTTTCCCAATCATGTGCGCCGGATGCGATAGGCTTTCCCGCCTCATCCACAAGTACTGCCTTAATTCTGGTTGAACCAAATTCAATACCGAGTACCGCTTTACCGGCCTCAATTACCTGTGCTGCATTGCTCATGTAAAATTACCCCCTTGTATGTAAAATTTTATTGTTCCCTGTACTTCATAGGATACAACTTGTATGCTTATCTTTACAAGTTGTTTTTTCATGCCCCGGTTGATCTGCGCACGACGAGTTCCGGCGGGATCACGATCTGCGAGTCCTTCACCTGGTCCCCTTCGCGGATCAGACGCAGCAGTAGCTCTGCCGCCATTTGCCCCAGCCGTTCCTGCGGATGTGTCACCGTCGTGAGCGGCACACGGCAGGTCGAAGCCAGATAGGAGTCATCGTATCCTGTCACAGCGATCTCACCGGGACAATCCACGCACTTTTCCTCCATCGCACGCAGCACCTGCAGCGCAATCTGATCATTATAGCAGACAACTCCGTCAAAAAACAGATGTCCCCGCTCATCAATGAGCTGCTTCATCTTCTCATAAGGATGACTCTTGCGGTCCTCTGTGTAAAACCAGACAACCTTGTCCGGATCATAGGGAATACCAGCCGCCTGTAACGCCTGTACATAGCCCTTGTGGCGCTGCTGCCCCTGTGTATCGTCAGCCTTGAACATACCGATAATATCCCGTCTGCCCTGTGCGATCAGGTGTTCCGTCACAAGATACCCCCCGCGGCAGTCATCCATGAGAATGTACGGTTTGTTCTGCATCTGCGCATAAATGCCCTGAATAAACACATACGGAATCTTGTAGGAATCCAGCATATCATACAGATTTGTATGACGACACATGATCTGGCTCTTGCTCGGTTCTATGATCACCCCGTCAATGTCCTTCTGCAGCAGTTCCTCCAGACACTTTGCCTCCATTCCGCGCGAATTTTTCGTATTTTTTAAAAGAATACTGTATCCATTATCCGTCAGCACCCTGTCAATTCCCTGAATGACCCGTGGAAATATGTAGTCAGACAGATACGTCGTGATGACCGCAATATTTTTCGACTGCTTGCGATGACGCATCAGCTCCGAACAAAACGTACCGCGCCCATGCTCCGCGTAAATATATCCCTCATTCTGCAGGATCTCCAGTGCCTTGCGGACCGTCTGCCGGCTCACCCCATACTGCGCCGACAGTTCATTTTCCGAGGGCAGTTTGTCACCCGGCTTAATTTTCACTTCCAATATACGACTGCGCAGATCCTCACAGATGTCCACATATTTTAACTTCTTCTCCATAAATCCGTTTCCCTCACACATTTTCGGTATTACAACAATTTTTATCCGGTGATCTCATCATTTACCCGAAAAAATACGTTTTACACCTGGCGAGAAAGATTCTGCATCGCTGCGATCAGCTCCATATCTTCCGCATTTAACTTTATGTTCGATGTAATATTTTCTCCATTCGCCTTTGTCACCGAAATCTCGATCACCGTTCCCTCCTGCATACATTCTCTTCCTACCACCTGCAGAAAACGCGGAAATTTGGGATGATTGTTCTGAAATCTCTCCCACATATTTTTCATTTGGAATATCATTGTTGGGTTAAACATCATATCTCTTGTATGATTATTTAGAAGCTAATAATCATATGTTTCCTTTCTTTTTAATATCG
>JBJEML010000020.1:0-20497 GCA_051879675.1 Lachnospiraceae bacterium
GCGGACAAACGGTTTTCAAGACCGCCTCGTTATGACCACTTCGATACCTCTCCGTGCTGTTTTTCGCAATCAGCGAATATTATATTATCATCCGTTTTGCAATATGTCAATAACTTATTTCACATTTTTTAAGAATATTTGCGCGATGTCCAGATCTTCCGGCGTGGTAACCTTGATATTGCGATAGGAGCCCTCGATCAGCCTGCACATTTTCCCACATGCCAGCTCCAATACCTGCGCGTCATCCGTCACAGACTGCTCACCGGACGCGATCACCGTATCATAAGCGCACCGGATCAGGTCATAGGAAAACGCCTGTGGGGTCTGTACCTGCCAGAGCGCTCTGCGATCAGGTGTTTTCTGCGCCATCTGCTGTTCATCCACGATCTTGATCGTATCTTTGACCGGCATGCCCACCACGCAGGCCTGTTCCGCAACAACCGCCTCCATCGTTCGTCTCAGGATATCCTGATCCACACAGGGACGTGCCCCATCGTGGATCAACACATAATCTGCTCCGGCCAGCGCCTTCAGCCCCGCATGGACGGAAAGGTAGCGTTCACTTCCACCGGGAACGATCGCACAGACTTTTGTAAAGCCATAGCGCTCTACGATTTCTTTTCTGCAGTAATCCTCCTGCCCCTGCGCCACCACCAGCACGATCTTTTCAACCGCACTGTCCTGAAACTGCCGAAGTGCATAATAGATCAGAGGCTTTCCATTTAATAGAAGGTACTGTTTCGCTGTCTCTGTGTTCATGCGGCTGCCCGAACCTGCTGCCAGCACCACCGCTCCATACACCGTATGCTCCATTTACCGTTCTCCCAGTTTCAGATTCGGAACCGCATTCAGGTCCAGACCGTCACGTTTGCCTGCCAGATATTCATAGTAAGCTGCCGCACCGATCATCGCGGCATTATCCGTGCAGAGAACCGGCGAGGGATGATAAAAAGCCACACCCTTCGCTTTGCACGCTTCCTCCATAGCGCACCGCAGCGTCTGGTTGGAAGCCACCCCGCCCGCGATCGCAAATCGATCCATGCCGTACTCGTCGATTGCGCGCATGGCATTATGAACCAGCACCTCGATCACCGCATGCTGAAAAGACGCAGCCACATCTGCCTGCACGATCTGCTCGCCCTTCATCTGCGCTCCGTTCAGGTAATTTAACACTGCAGATTTCAAGCCGCTGAACGAGAAATCATACGGTCCATCTGCCACCTTCGGCTGCGGAAAATGAATAGCAAGCGGATCTCCCTCATAAGATACCTTCTCTATTTTCGGACCTCCCGGATAACCGAGTCCGATCGCGCGTGCCACCTTGTCGAAAGCCTCGCCCGCTGCGTCGTCTCGCGTCTTGCCGAGGATCTCATATTTTCCATAATCCTGCACTTTCACCAGATGCGTATGTCCACCGGATACGACCAGGCACAGAAACGGTGGTTCCAGATCCTTGTTTTCAATATAATTCGCACTGATATGCCCCTCGATATGATGCACACCGATGAGGGGCAGTTTTTTTGCATAAGCGATCGCCTTTGCCTCCGCCACTCCCACAAGCAGGGCACCGACCAGTCCCGGCCCATAGGTGACCGCGATCGCATCCATATCATCAAGCGTCATACCTGCGTCAGACAGCGCCTGTTCAATAACCTGATTGATCTTCTCGATATGTTTTCTGGAAGCGATCTCCGGCACTACACCGCCATATAAGGTGTGGAGAGCGATCTGCGAAGAGATCACGTTCGAGCGCACATCCCTGCCATCTACAACGACAGCCGCCGCCGTCTCATCACAGGAACTCTCGATCGCCAGTATTTTTACATCATTCTTTTTTTCTGTCATGGATCAACCTTCTCCTCCGTTCACTTTTACGAAGCCGAGAATTTTCCAGTTTCCACTGTCATCTTTGCGCAAGAGAAACTGCTGATATGTACGTGAAAATTCCTTCGAACCTTCTTTCATGAAATAGGATGCCTCTAAAAGTGCACCGGATGCACCATCCACATCGATATAATCCACTTCATTGGAATCGCAGACATTCGCCTGGATCATAACCTTCTCGTCGCTTCTGAATGAGGCAATCTCCTGCGCCAGACTCAAAAGATGCGCTTCCTGCGGATTCGCCTCCAGCAGTTCCTCATCAAACATCTCGCGCATTTTTATGCCAAGTGCACGCACCTCTTCATCCTTCAGCTCGCTGCCCTCTACCCCATAGAGGCAGAGCATGTAACGGTTGTACAGCTTCATCACCTCTCTGGGCGTCGCGGGATAGCCCGCCGCTATGTTTTTGCTCATCAGCTCGTCCTTTTCCGTGACTTCGGTTGCTTCTTCCGCCGTTTTTGGCGCGCGGTAAGCGACCAGCGCAAATGCACCGACGATCAATACAGCTAACAGTATGAGCAATATCACGCCACCACGTTTTTTCGTCATGCTTCGTCCTCCTCAAAATCGAGTTCGACCATTCGTCCGTCTTTTCCAAGCGATGCTGCCGGGAAAATCCCGCGCACCTTATACATATAGTCCTCTGCATGCACAAGCGAAGGGCTGAAATGTGTCAGCCACAGTTCCTGAACCTTTGCTTCACTCGCCACATGCGCCGCCTCATAAAATGTCATGTGTTTGTACTGTTTTGCCTTTTCCAGCTTGTCCGCCTCTGCGTACATGCCCTCACAGATCAGAAGGTCGGCACGCTCTGCTGCCTCTGTCAGCGATCTTGTCGGCCTGGTGTCCGTACAGTAGGTAAGCTTGATACCCTTGCGCGGCGCGCCCATGACCAGATCCGGGGTGTAGATCCCACCTTCATATTCTACCGTTTCCCCGTGCTGAAGCCGCCCCCAGTAATTGCGAGGGATCGGCAGTTTCTGCGCCGCCTCAAGATTGAAACGCCCCGCCCGCCGGATCTCGATCGTATATCCGTAACAGAGCACATTATGGTTCACCCGAAAGGCATCGATTTCATATCCGTTGATGGAAAAATGCTGCTTTGCGCCGTCAATCTCCAGATAGCGGATCTCAAAGGGCAGCTCCGGCGCGATCGTTCGCAGCGCATTTACCACGCGTTCCAGCCCTTTCGGCCCGATCATCGTGAGCGGCTCTGTGCGCTCCGCGTTTCCCATCGTGAGCAGCATACCCGGCAGGCCACTGATATGGTCGGCGTGGTAATGGGTAAAACACATGATGTCGATGGGCTTCGCACTCAGCCCTGCCTTTTTCAGCGCCACCTGTGTGCCCTCGCCGCAATCGATCAGCAGGCTGCTCCCGTTATATCTGGTCAGTAATGCGGTCAGCCACCGGTAAGGCAGCGGCATCATTCCGCCGGTTCCAAGCAAGCATACATCTAACATTTATCATTAATTTCCTCTCTAAAGCAATTCCGTCATCCGGTATTTCCGGGGTGCGATCGCAAAAGTGCGCTCCCAGTTCGCCAGACAATCCGGGCAGATATCCATCTCTTCCGCGATCCCGTCCTGTTCGGACAGATAACCCCAGTTTTTTATAATATGCAGGTGATCCTCATAGTGCAAACCACACCGTTCCAGCTCTCTGCCACAGCAGTTACATATAGTTTTACCGTTTTCTGTCATGACTTATCCTCCAAAAAGCTATTTTTACATCTTTATTGTAAGGATAACAATGCCGCATCGCCAGTGGGAACTATTGGTTCCCGTACCATTACATAGGCATCTTCCGTTGGTTTTTCGTAAAAATTCTTTCGCGTCCCCACCACTGCAAAGCCTTTTTGTTCGTAAAGGCAGATGGCAGGTTCGTTGGAAACACGCACCTCCAGAACGATCCGGGTGATTCCCCTGCCTGCAAGCGCATGGATCAGTATCTCCAGCAATGCGTTCCCGACCCCGCGTCTGCGCGCCGACTGTGCTACGGCGACATTGGTGATCTCGCCCTCGTCCGCCGTACAGTAAACCCCGACGTATCCCAGCAGGCTTTCTCCTTCATATGCAACCAGAAACAGCACATCCTCCCTGCACAACGCATCGGCAAAGCCCTGTGCAGACCACGGCATGGAAAAAATACATGCCTCCAGCTCTGCCACTGCCCCGACATCGTCAGCAGACATCTCGCGGATCATCATACGCCTGCATCCCCCGGCAACCGATCCTCTTTTTCTTTTCGCTCGCGCTCTGCCTGAGACAAACGCAGATAATCTGGCTGGTGCTGTGCCGCACTCACGGTCTGACCGTTTTTCAGATACCGGAACGCCAAAGCTGCCACTGCACCTGCACGCTGCTTATTCAGATGTGCCGGTGCAAAGAAGTACGGCACCTGTACATGTTCACCGATATAATCCCGAAATACCGGTACACCATCCCCCAAAAATACGACCGTCCGCTGCAACGCATTGATCTTCTCAACTATTTTTGAAATATCTACCGCGCACTGCGGCTCCAACACCTGCATTTCATCATCTGAAAACGCATAAATACCGGTGTAGGTCTGATTTCTGCGCGCGTCCATAAGCGGACATACAAGGTCTCTTGCGCCCCACAGATTATAGGCAATCCCATCCACCGTCGGAATCTCTATGAGTGGCTTGTCCAGCGCAAGCCCCAATCCCTTCGCGGTCGCGGAGCCGATACGAAGTCCCGTGAAAGAACCCGGTCCCTTTGCAATCGCGATCGCATCAACGGTCTCCAGATCCAGCTCGATCATCTTTGCGACTGCATCAAGCATGGGGAGCAATGTCTGGGAATGTGTTTTTTTATAATTGACGGTGTACTCACCGATCAGATTGTCATCCTCTGCGACAGCCACGCTTGCCACAAGCCCTGAGCTGTCCAATGCCAATAGTTTCATTCTGTCACCTCTTGCAGCGTGATCCTGCGGTAATCAAAGCCTTTTTGCAGATCCTTCTCGATCACAAGCTCTACCCTGTTTTTCGGGAGCAGTTCTTCGATCAGCTCTGCCCACTCCACCAGGCACACGCCATCTCCGTAAAAATAGTCCTCGTATCCAATCTCGTCCATCTCCTCAATATCTCCGATCCGGTAGACATCAAAATGATAAAAAGGCAGTCTTCCTTCCTCGTACACCTGAACGATCGTAAACGTCGGACTGTTGATCGACTCTTCGATGCCAAGCCCCCGTGCCAGTCCCTGCGCAAATACGGTCTTCCCGACACCGAGATCTCCCGTCAGAGTATAGACTGTGCCCGGCTGTGCCTGCTCGCCCAGTCGTCTGGCGAGTGCGAAGGTTTCCTCCGGCGAATTGGTCTCATATACCATAAGTGATACTCCTATTATTTCTTCATTTTAAAACGATAACTGTCCATCTGCGATCTTGCCAGCTCATACAGTGCTCCGTATGCTTCTCCCAGCTGATCTCTCGGAATGACGTTCGCACGGATGCGTCCGCCGTAGAGCAGTACCAGATGTTTGGTACTCACGATCTTGTAAAGCTGCTTCCATGGCATCGTCACGCTCTGGTCTGCATAGCTCGTCGTGATACCGTTCTCGTCAAATGTATAATGGATCGGTTCTTTATAAACTTCCGTGTTTTTCATCTGCTTTTTCACTCTGCTGCGCAGATTCAACGGTACATACAACACGATCAGGACCGCTGCCAGAAGATACAGCACATTGTACGCTACGTTGGATTCCCCCCACGTCAGGATACTGATCAATGCCAGCATGACCGCGAGCACGATAGACAGGATGCCCTGCGAGTTGTGATATACATGATACAGATTAAACCGGTACATATCTTCAAATGTCATTTTTACGTCAAGTTCGATCTTTTCCATGACAGAATTGCTCCTTGTAATCATAATTATATATAGTATAACATTTATGAAATAAAAAGAAAAGAGGGTCTGTCCACCCTCTTTTCCAAATTCATCACCTGTTCTAAATCCCTTTCATCGTCAACGCAATCCGCTTTTTCTGAAGGTCTACATCAAGTACTTTTACCTCTACCACATCTCCCACGGAAAGTGCCTCCAACGGATGCTTGATATAGCGGTCACAGATCTGCGAGATATGCACCAGACCATCCTGATGCACTCCGATATCCACAAACGCGCCAAAATCAATGACGTTGCGCACCGTTCCCTTGAGCACCATACCGGGTGTCAGATCCTTCATCTCCAGCACATCACTGCGCAAGATCGGACGTGGCATGTCCTCTCTGGGGTCTCTGCCCGGCTTCTCCAGCTCGGATAAAATATCCGCTAACGTCAGCTCACCAATACCGAGCTCTGCTGCAAGTTTTTTCTTATCCTTCACCTTCTTCGAGATGCCTGCGAGCTGTCCGGGCTTCCACGTTCCTTTTTCATACCCCAGCTTCTCCAGAAGCTGTGCGGTCGCCTCATAGCTCTCCGGGTGCACGCTCGTCGCATCGAGTGGATTTTTACCATTTAAAATACGAAGAAAGCCCGCACACTGCTCATATGCTTTCGGTCCGAGCTTCGGCACTTTTAGGAGCTCGTTGCGGCTCACAAAGCGTCCGTTTGCCTCGCGGTAGGACACAATATTTTTTGCCACCGCCTTGCTGATACCGGAAATGTATTCGAGCAGGGACGCACTGGCCGTGTTCAGATCGACACCGACGCGGTTCACGCAATCCTCCACAACGCCTCCCAGCGCCTCTCCGAGCTTTTTCTGGTTCATATCGTGCTGATACTGACCGACACCGATCGCCTTCGGGTCGATCTTGACAAGCTCTGCCAGCGGGTCCTGCAAACGTCTTGCGATGGAAGCTGCACTTCGCTGTCCGACATCAAAATTCGGAAACTCCTCGGTAGCGAGCTTACTTGCGGAATAAACAGATGCGCCCGCCTCATTGACGATGACATACTGTACCGGCTTTTTCAGCTCCTTTAAGAGCTCCACGATGATCATCTCCGACTCTCGTGATGCCGTTCCGTTACCGACAGAGATCAGTGAGACATCATATTTATCAATGAGCTGTTTTAAGATCTTTTTGGATTCCTCCACCTTGTTCTGGGGCGCGGTCGGGTAGATGACCTTCGTGTCGAGCACCTTTCCGGTCGCATCCACAACAGCCAGCTTGCAGCCGGTGCGGAATGCCGGGTCCCAACCCAGGACGACCTTGCCCGCGATCGGCGGCTGCATGAGCAGCTGCCCCAGATTTTTGCCGAACACGCTGATTGCGCCATCCTCTGCTTTTTCGGTCAGCTCAGAACGCACCTCGCGCTCGATCGCAGGCGCGATCAGACGGTCATAGCTGTCTGCAATGGTCTCCTGCAGAACAGGCTTTGTGTTCGGATTGTCACGCGTAATGACCTGTTTTTCAAGGTAGCGCAGGATATCCTCCTCCGGCGCTTCCACCTTGACGGTGAGCACCTTTTCTGCCTCGCCGCGGTTCAACGCAAGGACGCGGTGTCCGGCAAGCTTATTTACCGGCTCGGAGAAATCATAATACATCTCATAGACCGTCTTTGCCTCAGCATCCTTTGCACTTGATCGCATCACGCCCTTTTTGGTGGTGAGCTCGCGGATACGGATGCGGTAGTCTGCCTCCTCGGAGATCGTCTCCGCAACAATGTCCTTTGCGCCGGCGAGCGCTTCCTCTGCGGTAGTCACCTCTTTTTCTTCGCTGATAAAGGCTTTTGCCTCTTCCAGCATCGGCTTGTCCGTCATCTGAAGCATCAGTATATTCGCCAGCGGCTCCAGGCCTTTCTCCTTTGCCACGGTCGCGCGGGTACGGCGTTTCGGTCGATAGGGGCGATACAGATCCTCCACGACGACAAGTGTCTGTGCGGCGAGGATCTGCGCTTTCAATTCTTCGGTAAGCTTTCCCTGCTCCTCGATCGTCGCAAGCACCTGTTCCTTTTTCTCTTCCAGATTTCTCAGATAGGTCAGACGCTCAAACAGATCACGCAGTTGCTCGTCATTTAACGCGCCGGTCGCCTCCTTGCGGTAACGAGCGATAAAGGGTATGGTGTTGCCCTCATCGATCAGTTTCACTGCTGCTTCCACCTGATTTTTGCGGACACCGAGCTCAGCGGCGATGGTTGATGTAATATCCATATGATTTTTCCTTCCTCTTGTAGTTTTCGACTGCAAATATTATAACCCACGACGGATGTGGGTGCAAGACGCACATTCTGTGATTGAATCTGCGCTGAAACCGTGCTATTATATTGATATATATTGAGTTTTTTATGTAACAAAAGGAGGATTCCCCGATGGACTTCCAATCGGATGATAATTTTAACGGACAGTACCGCCCGCCGGTGCGTCCGCAGGATGCGATGCTGACGGCTTCCATCGTTCTGAGCGTCATTGCGATAGCAACCACATGCTGTATCTATGCATCGGTCGTATGCGGTTCTCTGGGCATCATTCTGGCTCTGCTCTCCCGCGGGCAGAAAAAACAGCTCACCCCGCAGGGCAAGCTGGCAGTTATGACTTCGACGGCAGCAATCGTGATCTCGATCATTGCCACGGTCATCATGTTTGCGGTGACGATCCGCGAATATGGCAGTCTCGAAAATTTTATGAAGGCATATTCGGATCTCGTGGAATCAATGACCGGTATGCCCCTGTTTGAAGGAAGCGGAATCTGATCGTGGGGTCAGCTTATCCCGGCTCACACGAACAAATGATATTCTCCATCGATCAGGTGTATTGACCGGTCAGGGAATCATTTTCAGAAGGTCCACACGGAAGAAAAGCAACGCACCGTCCTTGACGAGCACGTTGAGCAGCAATATGACTAGCGCGATCCACAGCCAAACGGAGCTCCATTTCATCCCGACGCGCAGACGGTGGCGGCTCAGTTTTTCAATCGTGTGGCTGATCATAAACCACAGATAGACCGCTGCCCCGTACGGCACGAGCGGATGATAGCAGAAGGAACGCCAAAGTTGTAAGTGCAGCAGCGCATAAACAGCTCGCGTACCGCCGCAGCCGGGGCAGTAATACCCGGTAAACGTGCGCAGCAGGCAGGGCATCATAAGAAACGGCAGCCGGACACGCAGATACCGGTATGCAAGCAGTATCAGCGGTGCTGCAAGCAACAGACAGAGCCCGATGATATACAGTTGGTCTTCTAAACTGGTTTGTTTTTTACTCATAAAGGAAATTATAGTCTGCACAGCAGACTTTGTCAAAGCAAGGAGGTGTTTGTATGGCAGGTTCTATGGCAATCGGCGGTTATGGAATGATGGGTGGCTATGGTGTCTACGGAAATACAGGCGCACAGAAAAGTGCGAACCCGGACGAACAGGTCAAGGCAGGGCGCAAGTCCTCCCCCAGCGAATGTGAGACATGCAAATCGCGCAAATATCAGGACGGCTCCAACGAGGGCGATGTCTCCTTCAAGGCTCCCGGTCACATTTCTCCGCAGGCATCTGCCGGAACTGTCCGTGCACACGAACAGCAGCATGTGAGCAATGCTTACGAAAAAGCATCCAAGGGCAACGGAAAAGTCGTTTCCGCAACCGTCTCACTGCGCACAGCGATCTGTCCGGAATGTGGCACTGCCTATGTTGCCGGTGGCGAAACACGCACAGCGATCGCATATTCGAAAGAAAATCCGTACCAAAAGAATCAAAAATCACTGGAGGCTGCCGGTCTGATCGGCTCCAATATTGATTACGTGGCTTAATTGGCGCCATTTTCGTCCGAATATGAAATAAAGGTAACTGAACAGATATAAACAAAGTTTTAAGGAGATCTATTTTTTATGAAACGTTCAAACGGAGAGCTCAAAGGCATGGCAAGACAGATGCTGCTTGGCCGCTATCAGATACCGATGCTTGCCATGATCCTCGGAACTCTTATTCCTTCCATGATCCTGCTGCCCTTCAGCTATTTGTGCAGCGACCGGAACACGATTCCCATGCAGGCAGTCCTCTACTATCTTGCCTCATTTATCGTCACACTCATCGAGCTTTTACTGAATTGTGGCGTGAAACGCATCCATCTGGGCATCGCCCGGGGACAACAGGTCCAGATCTCCGATATGTTCTGGGTATTAAAAAATCGCCCGGATCGTATCCTGATCGGCGGTTTTTTGATCACACTGATCACCTGGATTCCCATGATCCCGGTCTATGCGTTTGAACTGACCGCTCCCGAAACGCTTTCAACTGCTATCTATGTTATCATTTCAGAACTGCTCTCCATGGCAGGTCTGATCATAGGTTTCCTGATCACGTTACCTTTGTATTTCGTCTTCTGGATCTACGCAGAAGATCCGGACATCGATACACGCGATGCTTTCCGTCGCAGTATTTCTCTGACACGCGGTGCAAAATGGCGATTGGTGGTTATGGAACTTAGTTTTATCGGCTGGATGCTTCTGGGCGCGTTGACTTTAGGTATCGGACTCCTTTGGATCATGCCTTACATGGAGCAATCGTTCACGAACTTCTATTTGGAACAAAAACAGGAATTTGACGTGACGGTGGAATTCAGCGAAGCGGCTCAGGAATTTATGTAACCAACTGTTATCTAAAGACAAATATTCTTTTATATTTTTCATTTTTTACATGCAAAAACCGTGTTGCATTTTCCCATTGAATTGCAACACGGTTCTTCTTTCATATATAGCTTCTGTATCCGGCACCATTAATTAAACCGGATCATCTGCAGCACACTGGAAAGCTTTGCTGCCTTCTCCTCGTAATCCTTCTCAGACATCGTCATCGTCACGAAGCCGATCTCGTCGACAAGCTCCTCGATATCAACAAAATCTACCGCGCCGAAGGTATTGGAGATCTCCTCCTTGGAGGCCTTTGTTCGGACGAAGAAGCGTGTCTCGTTCGTCTTGTAGTCTGCAAGCTGCACAGGCGCAGCATCCCAGTTGAGCACGATATGCGTATTCATGTGCTTGACCATATCCACAATATCACCGACTACTGCGCTGGCAGTAGGCAGTTTTCCGGCACCGCTGCCGTAGAACATCGCGTCGCCCAACATATTTCCCTTTACGAAGATCGCATTAAACACGTCGTTGACATTGTACAGCGGATGCGAAGCGGGGAGCAGGAACGGCGCTACCATCGCAACATAACCGTCTTTTGTCTGTCTGCTCATCGCAAGCAGCTTGATCGCGCGACCCATCTCCTTGGCATACATGATGTCGACGGGTGTGATCTTTGTGATGCCCTCTGTATGGATATCCTCGTAGTTGACCTGCTGTCCGCACACGAGAGAGGTCAGGATCGCGATCTTGCGGCAGGCATCATAGCCCTCCACATCAGCTGTCGGGTCCTTTTCGGCATAGCCCTTTGCCTGTGCCTCCTTTAATACCTCATCAAACGGAAGTCCCTCATTTGTCATCTTTGTCAGCATATAGTTTGTCGTTCCGTTGACGATACCGCTGATCTCCACGATCTCGTCTCCGGTGATAGAGCTCATCAGCGGGCGGATGATCGGAATACCGCCACCGACACTTGCCTCGAACAGGAAATTCACATTCTTTTCTGTCGCAAGCGCGATCAGCTCCGCACCCTTGTCTGCAACCAGCGCCTTGTTGGAGGTCGTGACATGCTTGCCTGCCTCCAGCATCGCCTTTACAAAAGTATATGCAGGCTCAACGCCTCCCATTGTCTCCACAACAACGTGAACCTCCGGATCATTTGCAATGATCTGATAATCGTGCACGATCCTGCTCTGGATCGGATCGCCCTCAAACTCGCGCAGATCCAGTACATATTTTACTTCCAGATCCTCACCTGAGGTCTTCTTGATGCGTGCCGCATTTTTCTCTAAAATTTCAACGACTCCGGAACCGATCGTTCCGTATCCCATAACTGCTACTTTTACCATTTGCCTCTTACTCCCTCGCCAGTATTTTTAAGTAGTGTACTCCCTCCTGCTGCTCGATACGCTCCATCATGCGGTTGGCATCCGCTGAATCAGGCAAAATATCGACGCTCAGCGTCAGGGATGCAATGCCGTTGACCGGTATACTCTGATGGATCGTCAGAATATTGGCACGCGAGTCCGCAATCGTCTTTAAGATCGCCGACAAAAGTCCCGGCTCATCGTCGAGCTGGATGACCATCGTGACTGTCCGCCCCTTGGCATTGTCGTGAAAAGGGAAGATATCTTCCTTGTACTTATAAAAGGAGCTGCGGCTGATGTCCACCCGTTCAGTCGCTTCCTGCACAGAAGCCGCCCTGCCGGATTCCAGCAATCGTTTTGCCTCCACCACACGCAGTAATACGTCAGGCACCGCTTTCTCCTTTAACACATAGTAGTTTGTCTTTTCTGCCATGATACACTCCTGTGTTTGTCCTGCAAATACATTTGTATTCACCTGAAAGATAATACCACAAGAATGTGAATGACGCAAGGGGAAGACGCAAAATATTACGGGACTTGCAACAAGTGCAAATCCCGCCCATCTCATTTCGTTATTTTTATGCGTCTTCTTCTGCCATGGCTCCTCCCTGAGAGAGCCATTTTAAATATGCATTGATAAACGGATCGAGATCTCCGTCCAAAACCGCGTCCACATTTCCGCTCTCATAGCCTGTACGACGATCCTTGACCATCGTATAAGGCTGCATGACGTAGGAGCGGATCTGGTTGCCCCAGCCAATCTCCGTCACTTCACCGCGGATCTCTGCCGTCTTTTCTTCATTTTCCTGCTGTCGCAGCATGAGCAGCTTTGCCTTCAGCATCTGCATCGCCTTATCCTTGTTCATGTGCTGTGACCGTTCATTCTGGCAGGTCACTACGATGCCCGTCGGAAAATGCGTGATACGGATCGCCGATGAGGTCTTGTTGATATGCTGACCGCCGGCACCGCTCGAACGGTAAGTATCGATGCGGATATCCTCATCCTTTACCTCAATGTCAATGTCCTCCTCGATATCAGGCATAACATCACAGGAGACAAACGAGGTCTGGCGCTTGCCTGCCGCGTTGAACGGCGAGATGCGCACCAATCGGTGCACGCCCTTCTCAGACTTCAGATAGCCATAGGCATTCTCTCCGTTGACCTGAAAGGTCACGGACTTGATACCGGCTTCATCACCCTCATGGAAATCCAGCACATCCACGGAAAAACCTTTGTCATTTGCCCATCGCGTGTACATGCGGTAAAGCATGGATGCCCAATCACACGACTCTGTACCGCCCGCACCTGCGTTGAGCGACACGATCGCCGCATCCGCGTCGAATTCACCCGACAACAAGGTCTTGATGCGGATCGCGTCATAGGTCTTTTCATACGTTGCAACCGCCTCATCGATCTCCGGGATAAGGGAGGCATCATTCTCCTCCTCAGCCATCATGATCAACGTCTCAATATCATCGTAATGTGTCTCCAGATTGTGATATGTCTCAATATCATCTTTCAGACTCTTTAACGTTTTCATCTTCTGTTGGGAAACCTCGGCATTGTTCCAGAAATCCGGTGCCTCCATCTCCCGCTCCAGTTCCTCGATTCGCTTTGACTTATTTGCTAAGTCAAAGTGCATCCCTCACTTCCATCAGTGGTTCTTTCCACGTATTTAATAAAAACCGGTACTGGTCTAATTCTACCACAAATGTCACCTCTTTCTGCTCAATTATTTTGCACACCTGAATCATGTTCTTACGGTCTCAGCAGCAAGTGCTTTCGACCTGATTTTTATTTTGATAATACCTCGATCGCTTTCAGGATCTGGTTATCATTCATCTTATCATACTTGGTCGCATCCGGATCCAGATATTTGTATTCCAGTTTAATATCGGGTTCGATACCCTCACCGTGAATATTCTGCCCGTTAGGTGTAAAATATTTGGAAGTCGTCATCTTGATCGCGCTTCCGTCCGCAAGTCTGCGGATACCCTGAACAACCCCCTTGCCGAATGTCTTTGTTCCGATCAATGTGCCGTATTTGTAGTCGCGGATCGCACCTGCAAAAATCTCCGAGCTGCTGGCACTGCTCTCATTGATGAGCACTGCCATCTGATAGTCAAGGCACGAGGCGTCTGATGTATACTCTTTTTTCTTTCCATACTTATCTTCCGTCCAGACAATCACGCCTTCCGGCAGGATCTGATCCAGAAGCTGTGTCACCGAGTCGACCATACCTCCCGGATTATTGCGCAGATCCACGATCATGGAGGTCATACCCTGCGCTTCCAGCTCCTTAACTGCATCGGCAAATTCTTCTGCCGTCTTACTTCCAAACTCTGCGATCATAATATAGCCGATGCCATCGTCGAGCATTTCACCCTTCACTGTGGGCACATCAATGATCGCCCGTTTCACCTCAACATTCATATAACCCGTTCCGATACGATACAGCTTCAAATGAACGATCGTACCCTCATCACCCCGGACATGCGTTGCAAAGTCCGACAGCTCCATCGATGACGCAACGGCATCCTCTGCCTGTATGATCAGATCTCCGGCAAGGATACCTGCTTTTTCCGCAGGACTTCCCTCGTAAACATAATTGACCGTCACCTGCATGGTATCCGGATTCTGCTGCATGACGACACCAATGCCACTCAGTGAGCTCGTCGCAGAGATCATCAGTTCCTTGTACTCTTCCGGCGTATAGTAGGCAGTGTACGGGTCGCCGACGCCCTCCAAAAGTCCCTTGTACAGACCCTGCACCAGATCCTCGTCGTCCACATCCTCATAATAGAGCAGATCGATGGTGTTTGCCAGCTGCTCAATCTTATTTTCAACCGCCGGCGAGAGCAGTTTGGCGTCCTTGCCCGCTGCCTCCTGCTGTTGCTGTTGGGCCTGCTGCAGACCGTTTTGGGCGCGTTTGATCTGCACCATGGGAATAACAAAAAACACAAGGAGACTCAGCGCCAGCGTCATCAGAGCACCAAACGCAATCCCCTTGCAAAATGTCCTTCTCCGTTCCTGTTCGATCCTGCGGATATCCTCCCGGAGGGCATCCGCAGTCTCTAAAATCTGTTCATCCTTTTCTTCCATAATTCTTTAAATCCTTAAAAAACCGATCTGAAATCACTTCTTCATCGGGTAGGTTCCGATGCAAAAGCATTATACCTTCAGGTGCTTGCGAGTCGTCGTAAAGCTGCCGAGGAAACCAATTCCCACACCAAGCACGAGTGCGATCGGTATCAGTATACGGAACACCGTGCCTACCGGAAGGAAATTCATCAGGTTGCTCAGGAAATTGAATTTCTCCATAATATATACGATCAGCCGGCTATACATTCCATAAAGCAATGCGAGCGGCAATACAGAACCGATCAGCCCGATCAGTATACCCTCCACAACAAACGGCGCGCGCACGAAAAAGTCAGTCGCACCGATCAGCTTCATGATACCGATCTCCTCCTTACGGACTGCAATTCCGACTGTAACGGTATTGCTGATCAAAAAGACAGCGACACACAGTAAGATCAAAATGATACCCGCTGACACATAACCGATCAGTCTGTTGAAATCGGACAGTGTATTTGCCACGATCTCTGAGCGGCGCACCTCCCGCACGCCATCCAGATTCTCCAGATACGTAACAAGCGTATCCTGCATGGACACATCGTTCAGGTAAATCTCGTAGCTCTCAGATTTCTGCAGTGGATTGTCATCGCCAAAGCCTTCTGCCAGCTCTTCATGACCCTCAAAATAAATCTGCGAAAATTCTGCCCATGCATCAGCAGCAGACTTAAAGTTATATGCAGACACCTCCGGGCGCACCTTGATCCGGTCACCGATCTCCGCAATCTGCTGCGGTGTAATATCATCGTCAAAGAGCACGGTCACTGCCACGCCCTCCTCGGCCTCCTTTACCATCGACTGAAAGTTCGTCACGATCGCAAAGAACAGTCCGAACAGAAAAATACATGCAGCCATTGTTGCAATGGATGCAAGAGAAAACATCTTGTTTCTCCAGATATTTTTGACACCCTGTTTGATAGAATAAAAAAATGTGCTAATCCTCATCGCCATCACCACCCCTACCGTCAATCAGAGAATCTGACACGACGGTTCCTTTCTGAATCGTAATGACGCGCTTGCCCATCGCACGCACGATCTCCATATTATGCGTTACGACAACAACTGTCGTACCGCGGGAATTGATCTCCTCCAGAAGATTCATGATCTCCCACGCATTATTGTTGTCCAGATTTCCGGTCGGCTCATCGGCAAGCAGGATGCGCGGATTATTGACCAGCGCACGGGCGATCGCCACACGCTGCTGTTCTCCGCCGGAAAGCTGTTTGGGAAACGAGCGGTATTTTGCTGCCAGTCCCACCATAGACAGCATCACAGGCACCTTCTGCCGGATACTGCGGTTGGACGCACCGACCACTCTCTGTGCAAATGCCACATTATCATATACATTCCGGTCCTTTAACAGCCGGAAATCCTGAAACACACATCCGATATTCCTCCGAAAATACGGAACCCGCCTGTGCGGGAGTTTGCGGATGTTCGTATCGTTGATCGTAATGCTGCCGGAGGTCGGCTCCAGTTCCTTTAACAAGAGCTTAATGAGTGTCGATTTGCCGGAGCCGCTATCTCCCACCACAAACACAAACTCTCCCTCCGAAATGTGCAGCGATACATCGTTCAATGCAGGTATGCCCTCAGAAAAGGACTTACTTACATGTTCAAGCTGAATCATAAAGCCTCCTAACCAGTCGCTCAGTAATCCATCGTCTCCATATACTTCATATACTGGACAACCATCAACGCGATCTTAAAGGTGATAGCGTCCTCGAAGATACGAAGGTCAAGACCGGTACTTTTTTGCAGTTTATCGAGACGATAAACCAGTGTATTTCGATGAATGTACAGCTGACGTGATGTCTCCGATACATTCAGATTGTTCTCAAAAAATTTGTTGATGGTCATCAGAGTTTCCTCATCAAAATCATCCGGTGATCTGCCGCCAAAGATCTCCTTGATAAACATCTTGCACAACGGAATCGGAAGCTGGTAGATCAGACGTCCGATACCGAGCGTGGCGTAAGCAATGATATCCTTATCCTCAAAGAAAATCTTTCCGACATCCAATGCCATACGGGCTTCCTTATAAGATCTGGAGACCTCCTTGATCTCTTTTACGATCGAACCATAGGCAATATGTACCTCCTGGTTACCGGTGCCTCCGAAAAGTGAACGGATCACCTCTGCGGTCTTGTTCAGATCCTCGTAACCCTCGCCCTCTGTCAGTTCATGCACAACGATAATGTTCTTCTCGTCCACAGCTGTCACAAAGTCATGACTCTTGCCATGAAACAGACTGCGTACCTTCTCCAGCTCGTTGCCATCCTTCTCGCGATTTGTCTCAATAATAAATACCGCCCGGGGTACATCAATGTCAATATGCAGCTTTTTGGCGCGGTTGTAGATGTCGACCAGAAGCAGATTGTCCAACAGCAGGTTTTTGATAAAATTGTCCTTGTCAAACCGCTCCTTATATGCCACCAAAAGATTCTGGATCTGGAATGTCGCGATCTTTCCGATCATATAGGCATCATCTGTCTCTCCATAAGCCAGCAATACATACTCCAGCTGATGCTCATCAAATACTTTGAAAAACTGACAGCCCTGTACAACCTGCGAATCAGCAGGCGATTCCACAAACGCCAGCGCAGCATCCGTATAATTGTCCGCCTCTGGAAATGTTGATGCAAGCACCGTCCCCTCTGTGTCGATCACGCACAGGTCGTTTCTTGTAATACCCTTCAATCCATCGATTGTATTCTGCAAGATCTGATTTGATATCATGTTGGCTCCTCCTGTCTTCACCCCATATCGGAACACACAGTGCCCTCCCCGTTCCGATGCAAGGCCTGCTTCGCTATACATTTTTCACAAAAGAATTTTGACGAAAAAAAATAAGCCGAACCTTGTATTTCTCATTTTAATGCAAAACTGCAAAAAAGAAAAGAGGAAAAGCCATATTTTTTATGCTAATATTCTAAAAAACCCTCTCCGAGCACTTCATTTGCATCCGTCACAATTACAAATGCATGAGGATCAAGCTCCTTCACACAGTCCTTAAAGTCCAAAACCTCTTTTTTTCCAACAACGCAAAATAACATTTTGCGCATCTCGTCAGAGTACATGCCCTGTGCGGGAATCGCCGTACAGCCACGATCCATTTCATACAGAATATGCTCGGCAATCTCCGTAGAATGATCTGAAACAACAAAGATCATCTTTGAGTAGTTCATGCCGTCAAGAATCGTATCCGACACCTTCGTTACGATCGCCACAGTCAGGATCGCATACAGCGCCGGTTTGGCTCCCACGAAATAATAACCTGCCAGAATGACTGCTCCGTCCAGAACAAGCAGTATCTGTGCAACGGAATAATTGCGGAATCTGCGATGAAGAAGGGATGCCAGAAGATCTGTCCCTCCGGTAGCGTTTCCCGTTCGAAAGACCATCGCGATTCCTGCGCCGCTGATCAGTCCGCCGTAGACTACCGCCAGCAGATAATCTCCCTTCGCCAGATCCATGACCGGAATGACCGCCAGCCACACAGACAAAAGCACTGCCGCAACCGCTGTCCGTTTTACAAATACCCTGCCCATCAAAAACCATGCCGCCACAAACGCTGGCAGATTCAGTGCAAGGTTGGTAAACCAAAGCGGAATCCCTCCGGGAATCAGTCCGATCGTCGCCCGACGCAACAGAATACCAATACCCGTAAAGCCTCCGGTTACCATCCCCATCGGATCAAAGACTGCCTGAATCGCCAATGCGATCAAGCCTGTGCCCGCGACCAGCAAGACATAGTCACGCACTACTTCTTTTTTCTTTTTATGAACGCGTACCACTGCTTATTTTTCTTCTCCTTCTTCGTACTGATTGACATGCATTTTAAACCTGCCAAAATGGATCAGCCGCCTCATTCGCCAGCCAAAGCCTTTCTTTTCCATAAGAAGCCCGTAGTTTTCTCCCAGACCATACCACAGCTTCGCCATCAGCTTGCTGCGGTTTTCTACCAGAAATTGTTCCTGCTGCGGTGTCGGCATCACAGAGATGATCACATCCGGCGCCGCACTGTTGATCTCGTTGATCATACGGTCAAGGTCATCCGGATAATCCTCAATACTATATTCTCCGACAATACGAAGTTTTTCATACCGATCGGATAAAATTTCTTTTATTTTTTGCAGTGCCACATTCTTCGCCGCCACGAGGTACACCTGCTGTTGCCCCCGCTGAAGACGTTTCATCAGCTCTGTAAAAAACAAATGATCTTCTGCCTCGTGAATACGCTGACTCGAGTTGATACCGGCTATGCTTAAGATCTCGGGATCCTCCACCACGACCAGATCCGCCTGCTCCACACACTCTTTGATCTGCTGCGAGCCGCTGCTGCTCACCTTGATGAGTGACTGCATGGATACAGTCAGAAGCAGCCGAAGCTTCGCGTCCTTCAACGCCTCCTGCGCCAATTGAAGTTCTTCCCGCAATGAATAATTGGGGATCGTCATTCCCAAAAGCTGTATCTGTTTTATCATAGTTCTCCTATATCACCTAAGATTAATCTTTGCTTGGATAGTATAACAGACAATACACGATTTTTCAACCTGCGGTAAATTTCTGATAATTTTCAAAAATTTTACGTCATATTCCGACATAAACTCATATTTTTTTATTATTATATTGTCAAGCGTTTTCCGACATTTTTTTACAAATCACGCAATTTTATCGCATCTGCACAAAACTGTCGTTCGGTTTTTTTACTATGTAAACCGCATAATTTGTTGAATTTTCTGTGGATAATGTGAATAACTCCGTGTATAACTCGTTTTTTCCGATAAAATCATTCTTTTCGATGTGGATAACTTTTTTCTTTTTGTCCCTCGTTTTTCTTGTCATTTCAACAATTTTCGTCATTTTGTGCAACTTGCTATTTTGGTGGTTAATTGCAACATTTACTTGACTTAGAAATTGTAAAACAATTTGACGAAAAGGAAAACACCCCCTGACAATTGTCAGGGGGCGTTTTCCTTATACTCTAAAGGGGATTAGATAAATACTAACCTGCTCAATTCTTTCGCAGGTAGATGCAAAATCCATTTAGAATTGCCTATCGGCAATGGGATTTTGCACGCCTGCATCATGTTCTCACGGTGCTAGACATCCAGTGGATGTCTGTTCAGCACCGACCGTAGTGAAACGGAGACCTCAGCAGTAAATGCTTCGACCTGATTGATAGAACACTAAAACCAAGCAGAGATTAGCCACAACTAGTAGGATGAGGCTTTTATACCTCGAAGATCAGGTCACCGTAAGACGGCATCGGCCATAAGTCTTTATCTACGATCATTTCCAGTTTATCAACCGGTGTACGAAGCTCATCCATCGCAGCCTTTACGACATCTCTGTAGTATACAGCCTGCTCTCTGCCTTCCTCCATTGCGTTTCCGGCATCTGTAACCTCGATCAGCTTCGCAAGCGCTACCTTGACGTCTGACAGATAATCAGAAGTCTCAGAAAGGAGCTCCGTCTGCACGGATACATCTGCTGCGCCTGCTGCCTTCACTGCATTGATCGAATTTGCAAGATTGGTCGTATAACGGATGACTGCAGGAATGATCTGCTTGCTTGCAAT
>JBJEML010000021.1:0-20035 GCA_051879675.1 Lachnospiraceae bacterium
CCGTTTTTTACTGTTTTTAAAGTTAGTTCACATATTATTCGAAAAAGTCGCTCGACTTTTTCTCATTTGGAATCATTTCAAGGTTATTTCACTGTTCAGTTATCAAGGTTCTCTGTTGCCGCCGCATCAGCGACAGCTCAATTAGAATATCATCATTTTATGGGGTTGTCAACAATTTTTCAAAATTTTTTTCAATTTTTTTATTTTTCTTGTCTTCAAACTATATTATATGCAATTTTATATGAAACTCTACATTATATATCACATAGAAATACTGCTGCCCAGCCAGCTGTACACCAGTCCGAGCACCAGTAATCCCTTCACAAATCCGAGCAACACGCCGAGCGTACGGTTCATACCGCCGAGAATTGGTATATGGTTCACGAGATCCAGCAGTTTACCAATCCAGCGCAAGACAAAGAGAATCACAAGAAATCCACCGAATGTCGATATGCCACCGGTAAAGATCGCCACATGGCGCGACAGCGCCCACAGACAGACCAGCGCGATAATGATCTGTGCGACCGTATATGCCTCCCGCAAAAACCCTTTGTAGTACCCCCGCAAGGAACAGACAAACAGCCAGATACATGTTGCTGCTATAATTATATTTTTACTTATTTCTATCATCTGAGTTTTACCTTCTGCGTTTCACCCTCCAGAAGAAAGACGTAATCGGTCTGTATTCTTCCGGACAAAATCTGATATAAATGCTCCTGGAAGTCGTACTGAAATTTTCGGATGCCACGCGTGTTAAAAATCTCGCAACTATTCTCGCCAAGGATACAAAGTTCTCCGTTTGCGAGAATCTCTACTTTTGTGTAATCGGTGTCAAAGTTGATATCCATGATCTGCTTACCGGAAATATCATAGTATTCCAACCGATGATTCTTTCCGTCCACAGCGTCATAGATCAGACCAAAATGTGCCTCATCATAAAAAATACTTTTTACCTCCTCCTTTAACTCAATGGAGGTCTCCTCTGTCGGTTTTTGTGCTCCGGTAAACAGGATCACCCTGTCATTGCCAAACGCGACCATCGTATCTTCTGCCAGATAGCGAATCTGGGGGATCACCATATCCGCATAGGTGTAAGAACTCACAATCTTATCAATGGAATTCTGACCGACCGTACCAAAATTATAGAAAGCGATCACTGTCTTTACGCTGCCATCATTGATATCAAGCATGGAAACTGCCAGCTTTTCCCCATTCTCCGACAGCGCAAGATTCAGCGGATATCCACTGTTCTGCACGTGCAGCTCACCGGATGCAAGCTGCGCGCCCGTCTTATCATAAAGCTGCAGATAACTCGTCCCCTCGTTTTCCATCAGAATGGCTACCGTGCCCTGCGCGGCAATGCTGATCTTCTGGATGGGCATCGTCGTGTGGATGCTTCCTTGCAGATTGACCGTATCCAGAATGTAGACCTGTGTTCCGTTTACTTCATATATTGCAACATAGTTACCGCACGTCTCCACAAGCGGTCGATCCATCTCATAGGTCTGATTCCAGATCAGGTTGCCCGCAAGATCCGTATACACGGCCCCGTCATTCGTACATTTGAGCAGCTTACCCTGAAATTCCGTGAAATCCGAAGCGCTGGTATCGGAACGAGTGGTAGATGAAATGACATCGTAGGAACTGTATATCTTGTTCTCATAATAAATATAAGTAACGATCGCCGCTATGGCCAGAAGGAGCAGTACAAAAATCACCAGCGAAGCCACCTTTCTGCGATGTGCCCTCAATTTTTTGTCCATATCCTCGCGATCTACCTCTACCGTACGGAATTTATGCTTTTGTTTCGTTGCCATAAGGTTTTCTCTCTTTCCAAAATCAGTTAGAATTACATTATAGCACTACTTGTCCAATAATAAAAGTTTTTGGCCTGCATATATTTTATTCTCGTCCTCAAGCTCGTTCAGTGTGCACAACTGTTCCGTGTAATCTTTTCCATATATTTTCTGGCTGATGCCGAGCAGGCTCTCCCCTTTTTGCACAATATAATAGTCCTGATCCGCGAAGGCAGTTGTCTCTTGCACATCCGGCTCCTGTTTTTCTTCCTGCGGCTTAATGGACGGCACTTGTTCGTTCTCTCCGGACGATGCCCCGACATCCTCCGGCTGTCCCGTTTGACCTGTCTCTTCCGGCGAAATGTCCCCCAATTCTGCCGGAGCGGCTGTCTCACTTGTCAGCTGCCCTTCTGTTTCCGGTTTTGCATCCTCCCCTGATCTTCCGTCCGACTCTGCTTCTGTTGCCCGGTCGCTATCGGCGAGGTCTGATTCCGTCTGAATCACTGTCTGTGGCTCCTCTTCCTCATGCTGTGCGATCGTCTCGGACTCCACACTGGTTCTGTCTGTCTGCAGATAAGAAACCGCTTCCTCCAGTTGATGGATTTTTCCGGCGCTGCTCATCATATTGACTCCCATTGCGGAAACTGCTACCAGAAGTGCCAGACTTGCCACATAGACAAAGGCTTGAAAACCTTTCCCGCTTTTTTTGCTCTTTTCTGCAGCAATTGCGCGATAGTTTGTCACAACAGACCTCTGCGGATCGATTTCAGGCCGCGCCTCCCTTTCATTTTTTCCCTGCATCATATATTCCTGCATCTGAGGATTTTTTTCGTAGTAGACATAATATCCGTCCCGTCGGCGCAGCATATTTTTCTCATAAACATAGAACGCTTCCTCCTTTTCCAGCGAATCCATGAGGAAAAGGAGCCTGTCCTGTCCCTGAAAGGCATTCCGATGGATACGTTCCAGGTCTCCCGTGAGCTTTGCGGAGGCACCTGCCACATCCATGCCCCAGCCGAGAATCTCGACATCTTCATAAAATTGCTTCATATCCTGATAGACGCCGCCCCACATGAGGTCTGTAAACTCCGGAATACCATCCTTAAAGTTTTCGTCCGGAATATGCACCAGGCCGCTGATAAATATGTACTTCTGCCCGTTTTCCTGACAACGGCTGCCGAGAAAAATACTTCCCCGATGCGCCCAGCCGGCTCTGCCGCTTCCATGCAGATAAGTGTAAACGTAATCCTCCATATAGATACGTACGGCTCCCTGTATATTGCCGATCTGGCGGATGTTCTTTGGTAACTGAAGCCTTTGCTTGTCCTCCCTTGTACTGCGATCTGTCATACTGGTTTCCATTAGACACATGCCCCCTTTTCTTACTTTTGCTTCTACAGTAACATGAGACATATGCGAAATTTGCCGAACGGTGTTTACGGCATAAAAAAATCGGGTAATGAGCATTTTTTCTCATACCCGAATCCTTTTATAACTCTGTCCTTCCCTCAAGCGCACGAAGGAGCGTAACCTCATCGATATATTCCAGATCTCCTCCAACCGGCACTCCGCTTGCAATGCGTGTCACTTTGATCCCTGTCGGCTTGATGAGCTTGCTGATGTACATCGCAGTCGTTTCACCCTCAAGGGAAGAGTTTGTGGCAATGATCACCTCATCCACATCACCCTGAAGCCTCTGCATCAGCTCCTTTAATCGGATGTCGCCCGGCCCGATACCAAGCATGGGGGAAATCGCCCCGTGCAGTACATGGTAAACCCCCTCAAACTTTCCGGTTTTCTCATAAGCTGCCAGATCTCTCGTGTTCTCTACAACCATAATGACCTTTTGGTTGCGCTTTTCATCCTTACAGATCGGGCATAGCTCATCATCGGTCAGTGTAAAACACTGCTTGCAGTAGCGCACGTTATTGCGAGCCTGCGTGATGGAATTCGCGAGGCGCTCCGCGTCCTCTTTCGGCATACTGAGGATGTGAAAGGCCAGACGCTGCGCCGTCTTTGACCCGATGCCGGGAAGCATGGACAGTGCCTCTACCAATTGGTTGATCTGTTTGCTGTAATAGTCCATGACTCTGTTTCCCTTCTCTTTTTTAGAAAGGCAGTCCGCCTAATCCACCCATGCCGCCAATGCCTCCGGTGATCTTTGACATGGACTGCTGGGAATACTCATCCATCTGACGCAATGCCTCATTGGTGGCAGCCATGATCAGATCCTCCAGCATTTCTACATCATCCGGATCTACAGCCTCAGGATCGATCTTGATCTTTGTCACTTCTTTTTTTCCGGACACCGTCACTTCAACCACACCGCCGCCTGCTGCCGCCGTGATCTCCTTTTCCTCGATCTCCTTGCTTGCCTCCTCCATCTGACGCTGCATTTTCTGTGCCTGCTTCATCAGGTTGTTCATGTTTCCGGGCATTCCTCCGGGGAATCCTCCTCTTTTTGCCATTTTAAAATCCTCCTTCTGAATCTTCTTCTACCACGATATCCATCAGGATCACCTGCTCCAGATCCACATAGGCCTCCCCAAAGGGTTGTCCGGTCTCATTGGCAATGATACTGATCTCTACCTGTTTTCCTATGTTTTTCTCTATTGTCTCCCGAATCTCCGTGAGGTGTTCTTCCTCATTCAAAAATGAGACTGCAACCGTGTCCTCCAGAACAATGAGCAGCACATTCCCGCCTCCGAGCGATAAATGTGCCTGCTTCAGATAGTTGCGTACGAGTCCACTCAGATCGCCGAGCACCAGGTCCCAGTTTTTCACAAGTTTTTGTATATCCTCGGGGATTGCCTTCGGAAGCTCCGGGCGCTTATGCACGGGCGTGGGTGCACCCTGCAGATCTGTTGTCTGCGCACTGCCTGTCACGGGTGGTGCCGTCACAAATGCGCCGCTTTCCATCTTTTTCTCCAGATCATCCATGCGCTGCAAAAGACTTTCATAATCCTGCTCCATAGCGGGACGACACAGCTTGATGATCGCGATCTCGATCAGAATGCGCTTCCGTGAGGAATATTTGATCTGATTGGTCAGCTGAGAAAACACATGGATGAAGCGCATCAGCACCTCCGGTCTCACCATCTGAGCCTCCTCCTTGAGGAGCTTCAAGTTCTCACTGGAGATATCCAGGACATCCTCCATATCATCCGCACTCTGCACGAGCAGAAGATTTCGCAAATACCATGTAAAATCCACCACGAACTGTCCGAGCTCTCTGCCCTGAATGACGAGTTCTTCCAAAAGCGCGATCGCCCCGGTAATGTTTTTTTCAAGTATTTTCCGAAGCAGCGCAGAAAATATCTCGGTATCCACCGCTCCGAGCACCTCCAGCACATGGTCGTAGGTGAGCTTCTGCCCCAGATAAAACGCAATGCACTGATCCAAAAGACTAAGTGCATCACGCATCGACCCATCTGCCGCCTTTGCCACATATCGGATTGCCTTTTCTTCTACCTCCACGCCCTCCTGCACCATCAGATCATTTAACCTGTCAGAGATCGTGTCGATGGAAATACGCCGAAAATCATAACGCTGGCACCGGGAAAGGATCGTGATCGGTATCTTGTGCGCCTCCGTAGTCGCAAGGATGAAGATCACGTAAGAGGGCGGTTCCTCCAGCGTCTTCAACAGCGCGTTAAAAGCTCCTATGGAGAGCATATGAACCTCGTCTATGATATAGACCTTATAACGTCCCTCTGTCGGCGAGTAGTTCACTTCCTCACGGATCTCGCGGATGTTGTCCACGCCATTGTTGGACGCAGCATCGATCTCGATCACATTCATGGAGCTCCCGGCAGCGATCGCCCGGCAGGAGGCACACTCCCCGCACGGACTGCCATCCACCGGATGCTCACAGTTTACCGCTTTTGCAAAAATCTTTGCCACAGTCGTTTTACCGGTTCCTCGTGTACCGCAAAACAGATAGGCATGTCCGATCCGGTCTGCTTTTATTTGGTTTTTCAAAGTTGTTACAATGTGTTCCTGACCTTTGACATCCTCAAATTCATTCGGCCGGAATTTCCGGTATAACGCCGTGTAAGCCATAACTAATCACCAAAACTGATTCCTACATATTTTGCCTGTTTAATGATCTGCGAATCGGGATCTACCATTTTCAGCTTGCCGGCTACTTCCTCTAACGGCACACGCTTGATCTTGCCGTTGACCATCGCGATCATGTTTCCGTAATCCTCCTCCATGATGGCTCTCGCGCCCTCTGCGCCGAGTCTGGTACAGAGCACACGGTCATACGCACAAGGGCTTCCTCCACGCTGTGTATGTCCGGGAACGGTCACACGCACCTCGATGCCGGTCTTTTCTTTGATCAGATCTGCAATCTCGTAAGAAACGGACGGATATTTGTAGTTCTCCAGTTTTTTCTTATACTCCTTCTTGGAAAGCTCGGCATCCTTCTTGGAAATTGCACCCTCTGCCACAGCGAGAATCGTGAAGCCTTTTCCTGCCTTCGTCCGCTTGTCGATCGCCTCGATGACCTTATCAATATCATACGGGATCTCAGGAAGCAGGATGATATCTGCACCGGAAGCCATTCCTGCGTACAATGTCAGCCAGCCTACCTTGTGTCCCATGACCTCCACGATAAATACACGGTTGTGAGAAGCAGCGGTCGTATGGATACAGTCGATCGCGTCACATGCAATGTTGATCGCGCTCTGGAAACCGAATGTCACATCTGTTCCGTAAATATCATTGTCGATCGTCTTCGGGAGATGGATTACATTCAGCCCTTCCTCGCGCAACAGGTTTGCGGTTTTCTGTGTTCCGTTGCCACCGAGGATCACCAGACAGTTCAGGTTCAGCTTGTAATAGTTCTGTTTCATTGCCTCTACCTTGTCCAGCCCGTTTTCATCCGGAACACGCATCAGCTTGAACGGCTGGCGGGAAGATCCGAGAATCGTGCCTCCCTTTGTCAATATACCGGAAAAATCTGCGGATGTCAGGAGTTTGTAATTTCCGTAGATCAGTCCCTTGTAACCGTTCAGGAAACCGTAAACCTCCAACTCATCCACGTTCTCGCTAAGTCCTTTGACAACGCCGCGCATTGCCGCATTTAACGCCTGACAGTCACCGCCACTCGTCAGTAAACCTATTCTTTTCATATCGTTCGTTCCTTTCCTAAATGTATTGTTCCTATGTTATCCTTTTTGTTCCATTTACATTCCATTACTTATTATATACGATTTCATTTTTATGCTCAATAAAAAAATTCAGGCACTGTTCTCACAGAGCCTGAAAAATACCTTGTATACCGTCTTCTTTAAATATATCCTTGTAATATCCGATCTCATCCCGAATGATCTCGTCAATGACCCGCATGCCTAAGACCTCGACCGGAGCCTGATCATCTGTAAGGATCAGATTTCCGGACTCGTAAGCAGTCATCGCCTCCTGAACAGTGCCCATCATGGCAGCCAGCTCTTTATCTGTCTCTACGGCCACTCCCTCTGCCATTAGTTCCAACATCTGCGGATTGTCCGAGGCAAACAACTCACGATTTGTGTTATTTTTAACGTCTGTTGTGTACACCTCAGAAAACACGCTTGCGATCGTGTCTGACAGATAGGCATTGATGCTCTCTTCGCCATCGGATTTCATGTTCATATTGACCACCATGACCCCATTCGGCTTCAAGTGTGCCTTAACCTCGGAAAAAAACTCCACGGAAGACATCTGAAAAGGTATCGTGATGTCCTGATAGGCATCTACCATAATGACATCATAAGTCTTATCCACCGCCTGCAGATACGCTCTGCCGTCATAAGTCGTCACCGGTATGTCCTCCGACAGATCAAAATATGTTCCTGCAAGATCCGTGATCTTCTGGTCGATCTCCACTCCCTCTATGTTCAGCGCTCCCGCAAAATATTTTTTGCACTGTGTAGCAAACGTGCCGGTTCCCATTCCGAGAATCAGCACGTCACTTATCGCATCCTTTTGCATGACACCCGCCAGAAAAGGCGCTGCCAGCGCATAATCATAATACATTCCGGTCAGTCCGTCCTCCTTCATCTTCACCGACTGCACGCCAAAGAGCACATTCGTCGAGAGGATCACTCGGCTGTCCGTTTCCTTCACCTGAAGGTAGTTGTAGATCGATTCGCCCTCATAGGCGAGATCCTTTTCCCAGAACGCAAAACTGCCCGAATGACCGAATACCGAACAGAGTAAAAACAGGATGAGCGAAAGCGCACAGATCTTTTTTCCGCTTCTCTTGCTGATAAAATAGATCAGCCCGAGAATGAGGAGCACGCCGGAAAAGATCAGAAATGTGATCGCCGTTCCGACTGCCGGAATCGTCACAAACGTAGGCAAAAATGTTCCGATAATACTTCCGATCGTGTTGAACGCACCAAGCGCTCCAACCGTGCTTCCGCTGTCATCCAGTGAATCCACCGTAAATTTCACGAGTGACGGTGTCACCGTACCCAGCAGAAACAGCGGATAAACAAAAATGACCATACATGCAATAAATGCCGCCAACACCAAAAAATTGTTGCTAACCGTCAATACAAGCAGTCCGGAAATCCCAAGAATAATATATTTTCCCACAAGAGGAATGGCTGCGATCCAGACCGCTGCCACAAGAAGCCTCACATAGAGCTTGTCCGGATTCGGATCCTTATCCGCAGAACGCCCGCCCCAGATATTGCCGAGCGCCATTGCGATCATGATCGTACCGATGATGATCGTCCAGACGATCTGTGAGGAACTGAAATACGGTGCCAGCAGCCGGCTCGCGCCGAGTTCCACTGCCATCACACTCATTCCGGAAAAAAACTCCGTCAGATACAGATAATATTTGTTTCTCAAAATTTTTTTCATGACTTCACCTTTACACTAGGCAAAATAGCGACTCACCATTTTGCTCACACGCGTCTCTCTCATATAGATACAATTTCTTCCGCCCTCTTTTGCACGGTACAGAGCCTGATCGGCCGTGTGATAAAGCTCCTCATATGTATCTGTATAGATCCGGGGGCGATGATCGACACCGATACTGATGGTCACATAGGGATAAAAATTATCGGGTGCCTGCGGAAGCTTACGTTCTTCTACCGCCATTTTCAACTTCTTGGCATACTGCAGAAAATCTACCTCACTCATTCCGCGCAGTACCACGGCAAATTCTTCTCCGCCAAGCCGGGCACAGATGCCGCCTGCTTCTTTCGTAATTCGTCGGATCTCTTCTCCAACGGTAATAATACATTTATCACCTTCGGGATGTCCAAACGTATCATTATATTTTTTAAAATTATCTATATCCACCATCATGATACCGATCGCCTGACGTTTCTTTCGCGCCAGCTGCAGCATCTGTTCCGCCTTTGGCTCAAAGCCTCGTCGGTTTAACAGACCGGTCATCGGATCGCGCTCCGATTTTTGTGTGGCAATACGCAACATCCACTGGTCTGCCGTTCGCTGTTCATATAACCGAAACGCATAGTCTGCCAATACACGACATACACACAGCAACAGCACATTATATACTACGATATCCAGTCCCAACCGATAAAACCAGATCAGACCCATGGCCGCAGCCGTCTGCAACAGCAGCCCCGCCGTCGACCCTCTGCCACTGGACAGATACGATACGATAAATACGACTGTTGCACCCCACAAAAGAATCTGAGCCGCCACAGAATCCTGCAGATTGAAAACAAGCAGATCGTTTAACACCAGATAAGCCGCCCAGACCAGATATAAAAAGTGCCGGTGATCACCCTGCGGCTCCGCGGCTTTTTTATGAACCGCAAACACGGTCAGCACACACAACAGCTCCCAGACTGTGATCCAGACTGCACTGTTTCCCCAATGCCATAATGCACCCTTTAACAGACATTCCAAAGCGATCACTGTAATGGGCATCACAAGCAGCGCACAAAGGAAAAAACAATTTGCGCGCCGGAGATTCTCATATTGAATACGTTGTCTGATATACTCATCTTTTGTACGTCTCAATCCGGTGAAGCTCCTTTTTTTGGTCTTAGCTAATTTATCGACAAAAACAGAGAGTTTTTTATACTTTTTTCATAAAAAATGTTTTTTCATATTATAAAAATGCCCCGATCACCCAAACGGATGATCAAGGCTTCTTTTGTCTACTTAAAACCGGGCATCCTGCTTTGAATCCCCATCATGAACGTTACCTCTGCAGCCAACTCAGCCCAGGCACCCTCACGGCACATAAGAGCTCCTGTTTAGTGCTGCTCCATTCCTGACCTGACACGGTTCACAGGTTCCTATTGCGTAAGACCCGGACGTCTACGCCGCTTACAGGGGGCTGCTTCACAATGAAAAGACCCGGGGCAGGATTCCACTCCGGCTATAGCGGATTGCCGGTACAGGGTACCGCTAACACCCCAGCTGCCCGGAGCTTTTATTATAACGGCTTGTTTCTGTTTTGTCAATCATCGGCGCGGCCGCATCTGTGAATAACGGTTTCCGGCAGTCAGCTTTACATTTCTGTACTGTGCCAGTTCAGATACTGTCACGAGCTGATAGCCGCGTTTCTTTAACTCCGGTACAATCTTCTGGGCGGCTGCTCGCGAAGAACTGTAAATATCATGCATCAATATGATATCGCCGTCTTTCACCTGATTCATCACACTCCGATAGACCGTGTCCGCATTTCGGGATTTCCAATCAAGCGTATCAATAGACCATAAAATCATCGGTTTTCCTGCGTTTTTTCGAAGGCTGCTGCCGATGCTGCCATACGGCGGGCGTAGGAGCACAGGCTTTTTTCCTGTAATGGCCTTGATCCTCGCATCTGTTTGGGAAATCTCACTGTGGATCTTTGACGCGGATGCACTTCCCATCAGTGCGTGATCAAAGGAATGATTTCCGATCTCACAGCCTATTTGGCTGATTCTTGCAACCGTGTCCGGATACCAGTTTATCCGATTTCCAAGCTCGAAAAATGTAGCACGCGACTCGTTTTTTTCCAATGCGTCCAGAATACCCGGCGTATACTGGCTTGGTCCGTCATCAAAGGTCAGTGCAACCATCGGCTTTGAAGGATCAACATGATACGTACAACAGCTTTTTTTTGCGCTGTATGCACTTCTATAGATTTTCCCATCTGACACAGCCCGTGCACGTATCTTATAAAGATAGGTCACGCCGTACTTTGCGCTTTTGTCCGTGTAAGAAAGGTTTTTTGTCGTTTTGACCAGTTTATAGTCTCCGTCTCCACCGCTCTTTTTTCGGTAGATCTCGTACTTTTGTGCCTTTGCTACCTTTTTCCAGCTAAGCTTTATGCCATCCTTTACCGCTTCTGTCTGAAAGGAAGCCGGCTGCCTCAGCTTGATCGGCTTTACCTCCGGTTCCTCAGGCTCTTCCGGTTCTTTTTCTGAGTCGCCTGAGATATCATCTTCACCCATATCAGTCTCCTCATCCGGCGTGATAATCATAACGTCCTCCGATGTTTCCTCTTCCGCATTGCAGGGTATGGCTGTCATCCCTGCAAAAAGGAACAATACGAGCAAAAAGGCTACCCATCTTTTTCTATTTCGTCTTGTCATTCGATCTCTCATTTCTCATGGATTTTTTACTGCTATCATATGTCTTTTTCGCATACGAAAGTCATATTTCGTCAAGATCTATACCGCCCAGCGTGCAATAATCAACAAAAAGCTGTGTAAATGTATCGTCATCCAGTTTCGTCTCATCTACCGAAAGAAGAATCTTTTCCCAGTCATCACAAACATGAGGCACATTTGCGTGAATGTAAGTTGTCCAGTTTCTCAGCGCATCCATGCGTGCGGTAGATCCTTTATATTTTTTACAAATGGAATGCATCTTTCTCCCTCTTTCATGAAGAAAAGAGGAACAAGTACCTTCGTACTCATTCCCCTAAACAATCTTTTATTCAGCCTTCAGTTTAACCGAAATATCTCTCCAGTAAGCCCTTGAATGCCTTGCCATGTCTAGCCTCATCTCTAGCCATCTCATGAACAGTATCATGGATTGCATCAAGATTTAATGCCTTTGCTCTCTTAGCCAGATCAGTCTTGCCGGCGGTAGCGCCATTCTCTGCCTCTACACGCATCTCCAGGTTCTTCTTGGTAGAATCGGTAACAACTTCACCTAACAGCTCTGCAAACTTAGCTGCATGCTCTGCCTCTTCGTAAGCTGCCTTCTCCCAGTATAAACCGATCTCAGGATAACCCTCACGATGAGCAACACGTGCCATTGCAAGATACATACCAACCTCTGAGCACTCACCGTTGAAGTTCGCTCTTAAGTCATCGATAATATCCTGAGGTACACCCTGTGCTACACCTACAACATGCTCTGCTGCCCAGCTCATATCTCCGCTCTGCTCATTGAACTTGGAAGCCGGTGCATTACACTGCGGGCATTTCTCCGGAGCTGCATCTCCCTCATAAACATAACCACATACTGAACATACAAACTTTGCCATAATTTTTTCCATCCTTTCTTTTTTAAGGTATATTTTAGCGAATGTATTTCGCTTTGATTCATATATCAGGAATCATTACTAACTTTATAACATATTTTTATTCGGATGTCAATCCTGTTTCTCAACTATTTTTCCTGCGTCAGACATTCCTCACAGCTTCCGTAGAAAAATACGGTGTGTCCCTCAATACTACCGGAAAACTCATGCTGCGCCAAAAGATTGATATGCTCCAGACCCTGCATCTTCAGATCTAATACCCGTCCACAACGCTTGCAGATAAAATGATAATGAGGCTGCGCGTTTCCATCAAAACGATCCGGTCCGACCCCCGTAGAAATGGTCTGGATCTCCCCGATATCCGTCAGCAAGGAAAGATTGCGATACACCGTGCCCAAACTGATCTTCGGATACTCTTTTCGAAGATTCTCATAGATCGTCTCTGCGGTCGGATGATCTGTACGAGTCATTAAAAATTTTTTTATGGATTCCCTCTGCCTGCTGTATTTTAACATGACTTCGACCTCACAAAATAATAATTATTACTATTTTATAATATATGCTATTTAGGACTTTGTCAATGTAAAAACCAGATTTTTCTCTGCATATTTTTCCCATATTCAGTATAAAATATACAAATCCAATATCAAGGAGTCACTATGTCCGAATATCGGAGATTCTTTTCCTATATTTATGCCTATGAACAGAATCAGAAAACCTCCAATGCAGGATTCGCAAAAATCGAAATGAAAGGACCCATGACAACGATTGAGATTCATATGCGCAGTGCCGTTCTCTCCGCACCTGCTGCCTGCCTTTACTTATTTGTGCGAAACGGTGATCTGATCGAAGGATTTCCGCTGGGCGATGTTCCCTTTTCCGGCGGAAATGCAGACCGGCGTTTCACCTTGAATCAACCGCGGCTCGGCGAGAGCAGCTACACGGTCTCAGACGTGGCAGGCATTCTGTTTGTTGCCGATGACAGGATCTGTTTTGTCAGCCAATGGGACGAAGCACCGATCGACTGGAATAGCTTCCGTGTCTATCAACCGGAAGAACCTCCCACACCCGTGCCCTCTGACACTTCTCTCGAAGAAAAGGTGATCCAGTCTGCCGAGCTGCCGATGCCTCAACGAAAAATGCCGGTTTTTACCGTCATATCCGAACAGCCCGAGGCGAACCGGGAGCACAAATCCCTTCTCGAAGAAACCCCTCCTCCGTCTTCTGCACACAGTTCGTGGCAGGAAACATGGCAGCGGCTCATCACCTCACTGCCGCTCATACAGCCGTTTTCCAATCAGGATATCCGCTGTGTCCGGGTAGAGTTGAAGGATCTTCGTCTCCTTCCGCCGTCCAACTGGCATCTGTGTAACAACAGCTTTCTGCTACATGCCTTTTTTACTTATCGTCATCTGATCTTCGGAGAGACTCCCTCCGCAAAAGAACACAAATGGTTTATCGGCGTTCCCGGTATCCGCTATCGTCAGGAACATGTTCTGGCCGCGATCTTCGGATTTTCAGATTTTCTGCCCGACAAGGGATGCAGCGATGCAGACGCTCCCTTTGGCTACTGGTATGTAGCTATGACCGAAGCAGACTAAAGAGCAGATGATCCTCATACTGTCCCCGGATCAGTGCATATTTTCTCAGCCTGCCCTCCAGTCTGAAATCCAGTGATTCCAACAGATTGATAGAGGGCTCATTGCCGGGCATACAGCACGCCTCCATACGGTGGAGATCCAGTTCCGTAAAGGCGATCTGTATGACCCGCGCAATTCCCTCTCTCGCGTATCCCTGTCCCTGATACGCACTCGAGAGCTTATAGCCGATCTCACATTTATTGTAGGAACCGTGGGTGATATTTCGCAGACTCACGGTTCCTATGATCCTTCCCGGATCCTCCTTGGGAAAAAACCAATAGCGCATCATCGTACCCTTCAGAATCTGGTTGTATTCATAATTCATCAGATAACGATGGTAATTTTCCGTATAAAAATTCTGGGGTCGTGTCGGTTCATAACGCTCAAACAGTTCCCGGTCTTCCTCATAAAATTGCAGCGATTGTTCTGCATAAGTACCATTCAGTACCCGTATCTGCAAACGTGCTGTCTCATACATAAAGTTCATGTCTTTTTCGTTCCCTATTGTATTTGTGTGTTATAATCTTTTTGAACCGTAAAAATTATAACACACCTGAAAGGATTGCAACAGTAAAATGAAAAAAATGTCACCGGAAGAGAAATATATGCGCGCCGCGCTGCGCGAAGCAAAAAAAGCATATGCCCTCGGCGAGGTTCCGATCGGCTGTGTGCTCGTCGCAGACGATAAGATCATCGCCCGCGGCTACAACCGCCGAAAGACGGATAAAAATACCCTTTCACATGCGGAGACAAACGCGATCCGCAAGGCAAGTAAAAAGACCGGCGACTGGCGTCTGGAACAGTGCACGATGTACGTGACGCTGGAGCCGTGCCAGATGTGTGCCGGTGCCATCGTGCAGGCACGGATCCCCAAAGTATATATCGGTACGATGAACCCAAAAGCAGGCTGTGCAGGATCACTGTTAAATCTGTTGCAATTTCCCGCCTTCAATCATCAGGTAGAAATAGAGACCGGCATTTTACAGGAAGAATGTTCTGAAATTCTCAGCGGTTTTTTCAGGGAAATGCGCGAAAAAAAGAAAAAAGGCCTGATTGATTAACTCCTGATGGATATTTCCTCTCTCCCAATCGTGTAGTATATGAAAGGAGGAAAGCGGCGGATCTGTTTGTGTACGGATCCGGCTGTGAACATACCTATGAATACGCATGAAAATCTGAATACGAACCCATCAGAGTGTCAAACTCTCTATGAACAATACTATACCATGGTCTATCGCCTCAGCCTGTTATTGTTGAAAAATACGCAGGACGCAGAGGATGCCGCGCAGACGATTTTTCTGAAAGTCATTGAAAAACAACCGGTGTTTGCTGATGAAGAACACACACGGGCGTGGCTCCTCACTGTCACCCGCAATTACTGTCGGGATGTGCAGCGCAGCTTCTGGCATAAAAAGCGTACCGACATGGAACATCTCCCGGAACCTTCGGTAGAGCCCTTTGACAGGCAGGAGAGTCTGTTGTTTGAGATCTTCCAGACGTTGCCCAAAAAACAGCGCGAGGTTGTCTATCTCTACTATTTTGAGGACTACTCCATCAGGGAAATAGCAAAACTCCTCGATCGCAATGAAAGCACTGTTCAATCACAGCTATTTGCCGCTAGAAAACGCATGAAAAAACAATTTTCTACCACAAAGGCTGCTGCCTTGATCCTCTGCCTGGTCGCTACACTGGGGTTTGGAGGCATTGCAGCAGATGCCGCTTCCGGCGGCAGAACAGCCACTGTTATTCATGAGGTCACTGAAAAGATACAAGCATCGTTCCATCGCCTGCTATCCGACGAGGACAAGCAGATCGCAAACGAAACGGTCACTCTGCCGATTCAGGTATACGCTTCTGATCTGGTCGGTGTCGACGAGCATTATATCTTGCTGGCAAATGAACGCGGTCTCCTCATTTATGACCGTAGCCGTGGGGAAATCACTGCTGTACTGGATCTGCAACAGATGGAGTGCAATTATCTCAACGCTAACAGCATCGCTACCCGGATCTTTATGGATGGCGACAAGCTCTACCTTTTTAATGAGACGGGAATTGAACAGCGTGCCGGGAAAATGGAGTCCGACAGCCTGCCGGAATTTGCATATATCTGCGATCTGTCCATGCTTTCTGCACAGACAGCACTTAAAGATGCAGTGGTTACCGACGGCGAGCAAAACTTAAATACTGATTTGTCTTCCAGCGAAACATTGGATGACGTAGGATATTTGACATACACAACAGACAAAAAAGAGATTCGTGCCATCTATGATCTCTGGCTGGACTATGCGAAAACCAATATTCACGACACCTTTGATTCTTTCTATGGATCTGATTTTCTGGATCAGGATAATGAAAAGTTTAATGACATGAGTTATAGCAGAAATTCGCTCTCTTGGATTGATAGTAGCGGCAAAAACATGCTTAGTTGTCTTGTTTTATTTGGAAATACAGAGTATGAGTTGTATACAAAATCTGCAGATGGAACGCTTCTGCGTGAAAAGCTGGAGGTGACGGTCGTATCAAACAATGAGTCTGTCGCTTTTTCCGGTGATGCCGGGCAAACCATGGATGGACAGCCCCACGAAGATCCTATCGGCAATACGACGGAAGCGTCCGCCTTGCTCCCTGCCTTCTCCTACACCGGAGACGATCCGGTGCTCGCGACGATCTGCGCATATATGACAGCGTCCGATGAAGCAAAAGGCTATTATCGCAGCAGCGAGGCTTCCGTCTATATCCCGGCACCGATGATTTATGATGTAAAGCAAAAAGATGACGATCTCATGGTATTTTGTAATCTCTGGAGTTATGTTTACTATCAAAACGGAAATACACTGGAATGTGAGAGCGGCGGAGAATCACCCGCGCGACTGCGCCTGCATCCGGATGCAGACGCACCGGGCGGCTATCAGGTGATCGAAGACATCAGAACCGGCGATGGCTCGGAATATGCCAAAGGTATCAAAGAATTTTGCAAGGGCTACCCAGGTATGGCAAATAAATACTTTGATTATGATGAATCCACAATAGATACACGTGAATCAATCCGCACGATACTGATCCGCATGTATGTGCAGGACAACGGCCTGAAGATCAAATATTACAAAGACTATGGCTGGGATCCGGTTCCGGTCAGCTAATACCCGTTTTAAAGGCATATTTTCTTTTTGAAAATATGCCTTTATTGCTTCCCCTGATTCTCCCACTCAGCTACCAGTTCTTCTTTTTGCTTATGCGTCATTTTTTTCAGCGCCGCCTCCCTCTTCATCGCCTCGGATTTCGTTTCAAACTCCTCCAGGTAGGCGAGTGTCACCGGACGACGTGACTTGGTGTATTTTGCTCCGGTTCCGTCGTTGTGGCTCTTTATTCTTTTTTCAATATTGTTTGTCCACCCGGCGTAAAGACTGTTATCGCTGCACCGGACGAGGTATGCATAATTCATAAGTTCTCCTGTAAACGTATGTAAACGGATACTTCCCATTTGGAAAATATCCGTTTTTTGTTGCCGTGCATCCGTAAGAAGCTGCCGGTGGCAGGTTCTGTAGGTATTGCAATCTATATAAAGCAACCGCGCGCTTGCGGATTGTCTTTTGACTATAATCTAGTATACGCTGCTGCCTCTGTCACGTGCCTGTCACTCTGATCCTACCGGCATTTCTTGTGCTGTTTCGTATCCTATGCGGGAAAAATGTCCAGCACGATGCCTCCCCTGTTCGTTTCTTTCACCTCATACAGATTTGCGTCCGCCGCATGCAAAAAATCAGCCATTGTCTGCCCTTCCGCAGGATAATCCCAGCAGATTCCCTGTGAGATCGTCACAATATCCGATGACTTCGAGTAAGCATGCTCTACACGCTGGGATCGGATGCCTTGGCCCAGATCCCCGGCAATCTCTTCCACGCGCTCCTTCGTCAGACCCTCATATATGATTACAAATTCATCACCGCCATAGCGATACGCGCTGACACCCTGATAGTCTGCAATACGCTTTAGCTGGTCAGCTATCATACAGATACAAACATCGCCCTTCTGATGTCCGTAATTATCATTGTATTGTTTGAAATAGTCAATATCCAATATCTCCACAGCCATCGGAATATGCGCTGCTGCTGCCCGCACAAACTGTAACTCACTGTAACGCCGCAAACGGAAGCGGTTCGGCAGGCCGGTCAGAGCATCTGTCTCGGATTTTTCTTCCAGCTGATGATTTTTTGCGACAATCTGGGATTTTTCTTCCCGCTCTTCCTCCAGCACCCGGCAGACATCCATCATCTCAAGCATCATCGCCCGGTTAGAACGCTCCATACGCATGGTATCCTCATAAAATTTTGCTGTCTCCTGCAGATATGTTGCCGTATCCCCGGTCTTTTTATTATATTTGATCTTCAATTCACGGATCCGGCGCTGCAGATTCGTCACTTTTGCCTGAACCGCCAATTCATCCAGTAACCGGATCAGCTGAAGAAACTGTTCATCATCGTCAATCTCCAGCAACAGAACAGCATACTCGTAAAAATCCTCAAAATAATCCATGATACGGATCTGGTTATTTAAACTACTCTGAATATGTGCGATACAGTGGTCTCTCTGCTCCACATCTCCCGATGCATGATACAGCGCAGTCTGAAAAGTCAGATAACTGTAATTATAAATGTCCATGTACGGCTCACAAATATCCCGGATAAGGCGCTCATATTTCCATGCACGCTCCAGATCTCCTGTGTGCAGCGCGCACCGCCCCAGTCCAATATGGTCTACCGCAAGATAAAAATAATAGTTTTCAATATTTTGGTTATGCTCTAAGAAATACAGGGAATCAAGAAAATATGTATTTGCCTTGCTGTACTCACCATGACTGTAATAAAGCATCCCCATATTGATAAGTACCGTATGTTCGAAAACAGATAAGCCATGCTTTCTGCAGCAGGCGAGCGCCTGCACATAATAATTCATGGCAAACGGAGCATTACCGATCGTCATGGAAGTGATCGCCGTGAGATTATAAGCACGCGCCACAAGCTCCCACGCCCCTGCGTGCTCCAGGTATCCAAGTGCCTGTGAAATATGATAGAGTACCATCTCAACATTATTTAACGTATAATAGGCCTCGCCACTGTAATAGTGTGCAAAGCCTAAATACATTTCAGGATCCTCTCCGGGAAATTCTCCGTCAGATTCTGCATAGGAGAAAATCCGGGAACAATATTCTAATGTCTTCTCTGCATCTTCGCCCAGATTCGCTATGATCTGTTCCATCCAGTACGCGATCTGTCCTTTGTCTGTCTGATCCAAAATACCCGATCTCCTTTAAAATCTGTAAAAATCATCCGTATGATTTAGTATACAAAGATTTTTCTGAAAAATCAAGATGGGTCGCTTTTTGTTCACAAACAACTACTGCGGCAGATATTCCGTCGGATCAGCCGGGCTTCCATCCTTTTCCATTTCAAAATAGAGATTTGTGCCCTCCAGTGAATAGTATTTCGTAGGCTCTGCCACAACTCCGATCACATCACCTGCTTCCAGATGTGCACCCTCTTTAAAATTGAGGTTCTGAAGTTGTCCGTAAGTCAGCGTATAGTCATCTCCGATGTCCATGACAACAGTCAATCCGGTCTGTGCATCTTCACGGATCTCCACGATTTCTCCGGCTGCTGCCGCTGCCACCGCATCACCTGCTCCGGCGGCGATGACCATTGCCGGATTGCGCTTGTACTGATCGAGTGTTGCAAAATAGATGGACTGATCCATGCTGTAATTCATGAGTACGCTTCCCTCTACAGGCCATTGCAGCTCACCACCAAACTTTAAAACCGGTTTCACTGCCTTCGGTATGACAGTCACCGCTGAACCGCCGACCGCTGTTGTTCTGACCTCTTCTTCCTTCGGGTCTTCTGCAACATCCATATCATTGTTTCCGGTCAGTTCCTCCTTTGGCTGGATCTGCGGTGTTTCCTCTGCCACTGCGTCTTCCTTAACCTCCGGTAAGATAACAGAATCTACAGCCTGAAGCGGTTGTGCTTCTTCTACATCCGCGCTGATCTTCTCGTTATTTTTTGCCAGCTCCGCTTCCATATTCTGTTGTTCCATTTTTCTGGCTATATAAAGGCCAGTGAGGCAGGTGACCAGAATGAGCA
>JBJEML010000022.1:0-19756 GCA_051879675.1 Lachnospiraceae bacterium
TGCTTTATCAGCTGCATCCTGGGCTTCTTTAGCATCTCCTGCTGCCTTATCGGCTACATCCTGGGCTTCTTTGGCATCTCCTGCTGCTTTATCAGCTGCATCCTGGGCTTCTTTAGCATCTCCTGCTGCCTTATCGGCTACATCCTGGGCTTCTTTGGCATCTCCTGCTGCTTTATCAGCTGCATCCTGGGCTTCTTTAGCATCTCCTGCTGCCTTATCGGCTGCATCCTGAGCTTCTTTGGCATCTCCTGCTGCCTTATCGGCTGCATCCTGAGCTTCTTTGGCATCGCCCTCTGCCTTATCGGCTGCATCCTGAGTTTCTTTGGCATCGCCCTCTGCCTTATCGGCTGCATCCTGAGCTTCTTTGGCATCGCCTGATGCCGCATCTGCTTTATTCTGCGCCTCTGTTGCTGCCTGTTCTGCTTCAGTTGCTTCCGAATCCGCCTGTTCGTATTCTGACTTAAGATTATTATAATCTTCCTGCGTCATATCCTCTGCATACACCACATTCAGATCCGCAATTGCAGTTGCACCAAATGCTACACTGGCCACTGTTGCCGCCTTCAATACTTTGTCCACTTTCTTCTTGTTCATATATAATACCTCCTTCGCAATGTATTTTCTCATAATCTAATCTTTTTTTATCTTAACCAAAATACCTTTCATCTGCAATGCTTTTTTCACGAATGTCACAGATTTTTCCTATTTGTCTCCCAAGCCTTATTTGCGTATGCTGCAATAATTGAGATACGCTTCATTCACTTTCTTCCGGATCCGCACCGGCACGGGGATTCTGGAGCCGTCATTCATGACGATCACTTCTGTTTCGATCTGGCTGATAAAAGCCATGTTTACCAGATAGCTTCGCCCGCAAGGCAGAAATGATTTTTCTTCCTGCAGGACCTCTGCCAGTTTACTCATGGTAAGCGGGGTCTTATACTCACCCTCTTTGGTATAGATCCATACATTGTGTCCAATCGATTCAGCAAACAGAATATCTGCCGTATGTAAATTGACCTTGCTTCGTTCCGCCCTTACTTCTATCGTATGAGACTCTATGGCAAACCGTGCCCGAAAACGGCTCATCGCACTGGCAAAATCCTGATACGTAACCGGCTTTTTAAAATATCCGTCCGCATGCACATCGAAGGCGTCCATCGCATACTTGTCCGACACGTCCATAAGGATCAGGCGCACAGTGCTTCCCTTCTTCCGCAGGATACGAGCCACCTCAATTCCCGACATTTTCTGCATCTCCACCTGAATAATAACGAGATATGGTTTTTCCTCGCTGTCATCATATGCCTGCAGGAAAACATCCGGGTCCGTAAAGCCCCGTGCCTCCATGACGACGCCCATTTTTTCTGCATACTCCTTAATATATGCCTTCAACTGAGCGACCGTTTTCTTATCATTGTCCAATAAAAATATCTTCATACGCACCTGTCTTTCTTAGCCCTGTATTGTCCATGCATATCTGTGAACATTATAACTAATCGTTTTTTGAAAGTAAACTAGCCGAATGGCCAGTTTTTTCATTTTTATGACTCATTTTGACCCTCATTTTCAAAAAAGTGTTCCTTCTTATTTTATATATGATATAATAGGTATAAACTAACACAATAAATCCATTAACCTACACCTATCACACAAACGGAGTAAATGAAATGAAAAAAATTCTCAAACCCAGAATCATTTTTATTACCGCCTGCGTCTGTCTTCTCGCCTTCAGCCTGATCCAACTCGGGCTGCGTTTAAAAGACTATGCCGCCGAATCATCATCCAGCAGCCAGGTCGAAGAGATCTTTGGTGTTCCTGATGCTTCAAATGCCAAAGCACCGACAGTTCTCCCGTCAACCGGGCAGTCGGCTCCCAAAGCCGATGCAACTACCGATACGGCACCTGTGGAAAACCCGCTGATCGTAGATGCCCGCTCCTATTTTGAAGGATGTGATTTTGATGCACTCATGTCTATCAACGATGAGATCCTCGGATGGATCGTCATTCCGGGAACTAATATTTCCTACCCGATCTGTCAGCATGATGATAACAAATACTATCTGGAGCACACCAGCCAGCGGGAACCAAATCTTGTAGGCGCGATCTTTGCGGATTATCGTATCGAGGAACCGTTTGAAGAATTCAATACGATCCTCTATGGGCACCGGCTCTTGAACCAGACGATGTTCTCTGCACTCAAAACCTATGTGGATAAGGAAGTATGGGAAGAACATCCTTATGTGTATATCTGCACGCCGGAAACGATCTATGTCTATCAAATGTATGCTGCTTTCCGCGGGGATCCCAATGGACTCAGCTACCATTTCGGGATTCACTCCGATGAAAAGAAGCAGGCATTTATTGATTATACGCTTTCCTGCGCCGAATATGACACCGGGATTGTTCCCACTACAGAGGACTCTTTCCTGACACTTTCCACCTGTACCGGAACAGGACATTCTCAGCGAATGATCGTGCACAGTGTACTGGTTGCTACGGATAAATAATGTTATTTGTATAATCATTCTACCTTTTATTTTTATTTTATGTCAACAGAACTGTCCCCAAATGACAGTGAAACGGCTCAAAGCGACGCAAGAATCCCCCCAAAGCAGATCTTCTCTACTTTGGGGGGATTCTTTATATCATCGTGAAATTATGATTCTACAATTTCATCAACGTTCCGGGCTGCGATCACCCGACCGTCTACATGATAGTAATTCTCATGAGAGTAGGACATCGTCCGAAACCAGTCGATCGTCAGGTCGTAGCACTCAATCTCTTCTTCCGTATAGCCGGCTTCGATCAGCAACTGATTGGCCTCTTCCGCAGACGGACCTTTTCGGATATAATCTTCCACTGTAGCATATCCGTCATCCGGAATCGCCAGTGCTCCGTTTTCTTCATAGGTCACAACGTCTTTGGTCAGCGCACCGTAAATCTTTGCCTTTGTATATTTGATCACAGGATCATCGACGTTTTCATCCGGAATCTCCTCATTTCTGTCTTTATATAAAAGGAAGAAACGTGCAAGCGTCAGTTCTTCATAGTTGGCTTTCAGGACGATGGCTTCTTTGTCGCCCACATCAATCGCTCCGTTTACTTCTACTGCGTTTCCATCCTCATCCATCCATTGAGAGAAACTATAATATTTATCGTCTTTGATCTTGTCAAAGTTCTCATCCAACTGTTTGGTGACTGTGATCTTTCCTTCCTCAGCGGTCAGATACTCCTTATCAATCACCGTTCCGTCTTCATCGACATATAAAACAAATACCTCGTTCTCTGCATACGGTACCACGCCCTGATCACTGTATCCGCGGATCATCCGGCAGTCTGCATGGTAACCAACCCTCGGGTAGTCGTTCTCTTTCATGATACGGAATACCTCTGCTTTCGCATAGGTATATACCGTACCGTTGTATTCCAGTGTCTTGTCATATTCCTTTAAAACGTCCTCCGAGGTTCCCAATACTTGATAGATCAGCTCCTTATCATCGGTGGAACCCTTCGGATCTGTCTTCACCTGAATCGATGTGTTCATGTTGGTCCAATGCTCTGTCGGGTCACTGACCGTTCCGATCGGCATTGCAATGCCGGGCTTCAACATATAATAGGAAACCTTATAGGATGCCGGCACCGCAGTATAACATTCGTCCGTATGCGTATGCTCCTCCTCCGTACAGAGCAGCGCATGATTATCATAGCATTCATCACCGTGAACATGCTTCTGACAGGTCAGCTGTTTTTCATAACAGTTGTCTGTGTGGGTGTGGTTCTGTTTTGTACAGAAGACATCCTTGTAACAATCTCTACAATGCTTTCCAAATAAGCAGCTGATATGATGCTTGCAGACCAGTTTCTGCTCGGCTACATAGCCGCAGCAAACACCTTCCTGATGGGTATGTTCCTTCTGGCAGCAAACCAAAACCTTTTCTTTTTTTCCCCACAAATGTTTCTTTTTCATTTTGTAGCACCGATCTGTATGCGTATGCTCCCGGATCTTACATTCCCTGTAAACTTCTCCGGCCTGTTCGTGTGAGTGTTCCTCGATGTCGCAAATTAATACCAATTCTTCACAAGAGTCATCATGTGTATGATCTTCCAGCTGGCAAAGCAGTTTTTTCCCATAGCAGGTGTCCATATGCTGATGTTCGGTCGTCTCGCAGGTCAATACACGGGCTTCCTCTGTCGTCTCCTCGGTTACATCTGCTTTTGCGATCTCTGCCTGAAATCCGGTCATGCTGATCGCCATTGCAAATGCTCCCAGACATGCTGCTACTCTTTTGCCAATACCTCTTCTTTTCATTTTGCCTCCTTTAAGCATAAAAAAGTAGTGTAACTCTTGCAAACCAAGAGTATACACTACTTTCTATGGCGTATTATATCAAAATCAGTCGTTTACGTGGTAGAATGTAATTCCTTTTCTATCTGATCACACAAGGGGAGAATCACCTCCAGCGGTTCCTCTAATTCATCTGCAATCTGCTCTGATGTTTTATTTTTCAGCAGCTTTTTGCGAATCTGTTCCTGTAATTTTAATTCTCTTCCTTCCTCTGTCGCTTCCTCTCGCTGCAGCTCAAGCCTTCGTTCAAATGTAAAATCTAATGTCATTACACGCGTTACCTCCTCCCGTTGTTTTGTAAAAAAATCTTTTAATACATTTTCTCTGATGCACTGACTAATTGCTTGATCAATTGCCTCCTCCAGATCCTCATAATTATTTTGTGAGTAATACTCTCTCACCAGATCTATGAAGTACATGTAATCATACAATGTAGGACATTTTGAAAGCAACTCGGCATTATTTCCGTTGTTGATATTATAGACTTGACAAACAAGTTCCAGCTGTGGCGTGTCAGTCTTCTGTTCGAATGCATCAGACAGGCGTAGTTCATAATATTCCGGTGCATTTTGGGTTCCATTATAAAAAACAATAAAATGCGGTGCAGGTATTTTTACCAACGTTTTCCCAAACAAATCCTTTTTCTGCTCATTTACATACTTGCGAATAATAGATGTGAAATAAATCAAATCCCGAAGCGGCATGTTCGGGCAGTATGTAGACTGGTGCTCATAAATACTAAGCTTCGCATCAAATATAAAAGACGCATCATTTCTAATGCTGAGCGAAAAACATCCTGCTCCGAGCGTGGTAAATTCCACCTGTTCCGGATCGTCATACACTGTTTCATTTATTGCATTATAAATTTCCAGTGCACGTCTTTTATCCTGCAACAACATACTAAATACGTCACTGCGGTACTCCTTGTTTCCATTTGCCATACATGGTCCTCCTTTTTTAATTGCAGGATCTGCATGGTAAGTCTCAAATACCCTTTCCACTTATAAATCCTGCTTTGGTTTTAATGTTTGAAAATAAAAGCAAGATTTTCCGAGATATATAGAATAAACGATATGATTAATGATTCAGGCGGCTCACCAAGTCCTGTCCGCCCTAACTGTGGAAAAAGAACTGCTTTTCTTAAAGTATAATATAACATGTAAATTTGTGCAAGATATGAAAAATACCTCCAAAGCAGATTTATACTTTGGAGGTATCCTTAAAATTCATATTATAAAGTGCTTACAGTGAAGAATTACTCTTCTCTTTTACGCTTTCCTGTTACAGCTACTGCAGTTAACCCAAATGCAGCCAACATAGCCATGATAGCCCAAAGCACAGAAGCGCTGTCACCGGTCATCGGGTTATCGCTTAACGGTGTTTCCTCATCTAAGATATCTGTAACTTCTGCATCATCCTCATCCGGGAAATCTGCAAGCGGTACGTCCTCGTCGTCAATATCAGTTCCGTCTGAAAGCGGTACATCTTCATCGTCGATGTCAGTAGACTCAGTGGGCTCAACAGTTTTATCATCGTCCACATCATCACCCGGGTTCGGTGCTAACGGAGTTTCGTCATCCGTAATTTCTGTAGTGCCGGGATCCGGAGTCGGGCCCGGATTAGGGGTAGGACCTTCAGGATCCGGAGTAGGGGTAGGAGCTACGGGCGTCGGATCAGTCGGGTTCGGATCTTCGGAATCCGGAGTAGTCGACTCCTTGGGCAACAGAATTCCGTCTACATGCCAACCGTCGCCATGATACTTCACAACATACCAATAGATGTCATAATTGTCTGCGGTCAGCATATCAACCTCGTTATTAAAATGCTTTTTCGTTTTCGCGTCATTCCGCAGGTTCTCAAATATAGCTTCAGCAGTCGGACAATCTGCAATACGATCTGCAGTTCCAAGCCACTCGTCACGAATTGTTTGATCTGCTACAGTCACGTTGTCGATTGCTCCGGCATACTTTTCCGTAGTATCAACAGTTTCATTCATCGTACTCTTGGCAACAGAGCCGCTGAATAAATTGACCGGTCTGGGTTTGATGTTGCCCTCGGTATCCATAACCTCCGTGAAAAGCTGGATATAGAAGTTTACATCATTTACTTTGTTCTTCTTCCACTGCGCATACAGTATGGTATTATCATCAAGGGTGAATGGATCACCGGGCTGATAAGAAGTACCCTTACCATCTGACTGTGTATTCCAACCGGTAAATGTATAGCCGTCACGCGAAGGATTAGCGCTATCTACTGCTACTACAGTTCCCTTAGGATATGCGATCGGAGCGGGAACAGTTACTTCATCCGCTGTATTTGCATCATATGAGAGACTTCTATAGTTCTTCGTCTTGTCATATACTACGCCGTCTACATGGTAAGTGCCAGCAGCTTTTTTTACAACATACCAAAGGATCTCATATTTTTCGAATTCTTCCGTACAACCCTGAGCCTTAAGGATGTCTTCCTTCAGTGTTTTCAGATATTCAGCTTCGGGCTTCACAACGATTGCATCTTGAACAGGCTGGAAAGCTTCGGCAAGGTTCAGATTGGTAATATTTTCTTCATCACCTAAAGATACGAACGCTGTATTGCTAACAACTCCCACCATGTTCTCTAAATCCTTAGCGGAATAATCCTTAGCAGGATACTGCGTAGAACCATTTTCCAGAGGAATCACATTCACATTTTTCAGGAGATAGAACTCCGCTTTATACCCCTCCATCCACCGTGCAGTCAAGGTAAGATCAGCGGTAATAGGTGTATCAAAATCAAATTTTTCGTCATCCTTGTACCAACCGAGGAACACATAGCCCTTGCGGGTGGGATCTTCGGGTTTTACAGCCTTGCTGCCGTTTTCCACAAGCTGTGTATCATCATTTCTCTCATAGTCATAATCGAAGGTCACGGTATGCGTTGCGCCAACTGTTACCCGGAAAGAAGTAGTCTGTTTGCCACCAATTCCGAATACATCATAGGCGAGATGAACTGTATCCGTATTCCCCGCAGCCTGATCCTTGAGAGTCAGCTTTACAGTAGCAACTGCAGCTTTTTCTGCCCATGCTGCATTAAAAATGCTATAGCCGTTTTTGATTCCCACAACTTCAGCGGAAACAACTTCGCCATTGTCATATGATACAGCAATGACCTCTTTCGGGTCCTTGCCAAAAATTTTACGGAACCAGTTTTCGACATTATTTTCATCAACCGTAAAACCGCCCAAAACAATATTTACTTCATTTACTTCCTGGGATTCCCCGGCCAAAACAAATTCCTGAGGGTCAGCAACATGGACTTTGAAGGACACGGAATCGGAAGCCCATACTTCCTCCAAATGCCAATTAACTAACTTTTCCCCTTTATAATACTGATAATTAACTGTCACCGTTGCGTCGTCGGCTGAAATTGCCTTAATATTAATTTGAGCGTGATCGTTCCCAAATTTTTCAACAATTTCTTTCGACACTATTTCAACATTGGAATCGCTGCTTACCTGAATATCTTTAGTTTTCAAGTGTCCCAAGCTTTTGGTGATCTCCATCGTCTGGCCTACAGTCAGATAATACTCATCTTTGACTTCCACGGGGTCCTGAACGACTGTGATCGCATACACAGAAAAGCTCTCTGCCTCTACACTGACCTCGACACCTTCACTGCTGGAAGGGATCTCAGCACCAACAGGGGTAGCATTCTGTGCGTCGTCAATATGATATACCTGCAGTGTAGCGTCATCTCTTGCTAATTCGCTAGCTGCAGCCAGTTCAAAGGATACGTTTACTGTATAGCCATCACGAGGCTGGATCTCATATCCGTCAATATCATAGAAAGTGATATCAAAAGCTACGATATCTTCGGTAGTCTCTACGCTGTCGATAGCATCCACAAGATCATTCGTCTGATATACCGGAGCGATCGATACAGTTGTACCACCGGGGAATGCTCCTTCGGGAGCCTGCACATTCACAGTCACATTTCCTTGTGTATACTGAGAAATGATCTCAGGAGAAGTAGCCAAAAGCTCTGCTCTGATACGTGCAGCCTCTTTCTCAGCAGCCAGACGTGCCTCTTCTTCGGCAGCCAGACGTGCTTCTTCCTCTGCAGCCAGTTTGGCAACGAGTTCTTCCGGAGTCAGCTCCTCATCAGCGATCTCCTCACCATCGGCAATTTCATCCTCTTCAGATACATCGCCGGTAGTTTCCTCATCAGCATTCTCTTCATCGGCCACATCACCGGTAGCATCCTCGTCGGTAATTACAGGATCTGTCGTTTCTTCACCAATGCTTCCTTCATCATTGGTCTCATTTCCTTCATTAATTGTGCTGTCGGTAGCTGTCTCATCAGCACTCTCCACATCTGCAACACTATCTTCTGCCGCTACAGATGTTTCTACTGTAGATGCATCTGCAGGTGTTTCTACGGTTGTAGTTCCTTCAGCGACTTCTGCCTTCACGATTCCAGTCTGGAATCCTGCCATGCTGACTGACATAGTGATTGCCAATACGATCGCTGCAATTCGTTTGCCCATTCCCTTTCGTTTCATGTTTGCTCCCTCCATTTGTCTACCTATTTCGTTTCACATTCTTATGTTGAGCATATATTATCCTATGTATTCACTGTCTGCAATAGAATCTGCACAAACGTCGTTTTATCTTCCTATTTGTAATTAATGTACGTAAAAATTAAGTAATTGTGCAGGAAACGTAAGATGGGAAGAAGGACACAATGGAGCAATATAAAGTCGGTTACAATATCAGAAATGTCGAGCCGAAGCTAATCCGAGAACCGGACCCTGTCTATCAGTGACTCTTTTTTCATTGCATTTTGAAGCACCACTGACAATATGAACTGAACGCTCAGGAGCACGATAATCACTACGGCTGTTGCCTGAGCCGGATAATGGTAATTGCTGATATTGAAAATGGCATTGTCTCTTGCCCACAGAAAGACCGGATAGCCTGCCAGACTTCCGCCTCCCACCGCAATAATCAGTGTTCCAATCGTATAAAACAGTCCCTCCGTCTGAAGCATCCGGCGAAGCTGACCATCCGACATACCGACCGCCTGCAGCATCCCAAGTTCTTTTTTGCGCACATGGACACTGTGTATCATCGTGTTGATCATATTCATGATACAGATCATGCCCAGAATTCCAAGAAACACATAACAGACACCACTCGTCAATGCCATACTGTTCTTATATTCCTCATAAACATCCTTCCAGATCCGCAGTCTCATCCGACCGGACGTTTCTACGATCTCTTTCAGCTGTGCCTCCACTTCTGCGTCATGCGGTTTCTCTGCATAAATATGATAGTAAAAATTCAGATTGTGATCGCTGAACGTTGCCAGCCCTTCCTGTGCCATGATCAGATAACTATAGTTTGTAAAACTCAGCGGATACTGACCGATCGCCGCGATCTCCAGCTTTCTCTCACGCGTTCCGTCTCCGTCTTCCACCGTTACGTCAAGCACGTCACCGACTTGAAGCTTGGGCCACCAATACAATAAATTTTTGTCTACGATCACCTTGTCACCGGATTTCAGTTCTTCATATGTGATATTTCCCTCTATGATCCCCTCTTCCAGCTGTTCCTTTCCGGTTTCCGGCACTCCGGCGAGCCATTCTCTCTCTCCGTCGAAGGCATCTGATGTCACGAAGGTGCCCGTATAGGTCTCTACATCAGTGATCCCATCTATCTGTAAAATCCGTTGTTTCAATTCCTCTGTAAGTGGATTATCTTTTTGTACCACTGCCCATTCCAGTTCGGGATGTTCCTTATTATGGAACTCAATGACCGGCGAGATCTCATATTGCGCATGGATGGAATTATTTGATGCTTCTATCGGATCTGCACAGGAAAGCACCGTTGCCACTACCATAAAGAACAACCCGGTTGCTGCCATGGAACAAATGGTGATCGCACTCTTTTTCTTGTTCCCCGCCAGATAAATACCCGCCAGCCTGCCAACTGTCAGATCTGTATAGCCTTTTCTTGTCTTTTTCCCTTTCTTTGTTGCAAAACCATCCTGATAGCGCATCGCCTCGATCTCAGATACTTTTGAGGCGATCTTCATCGGGCGGAGCAAGGATAAAAACACGGTCATCAGAGCAACCCAAACCGCAAGCAGATAGATCCACACGTGATACAGCTGTATCTTTCCATCCATGATGAGCTGTCTCAGTACAGAAACCATCTGGTTTTCATCCTGATACAATGCAAACATTCCGAGAAACACATATTTTACTGAAAGACTCCCTGCCGCTAAGCCCAGTGGAACGGCAAATCCTGCCACGGAAAAGCCTTCCAGAAGCACGATCTCTTTTAGCTGACTTTTCGTGGCTCCGATTGCCTTGATCTTTCCATACTCCTGTATGCGATCTCCCATTGAGACATAATAGATACTGTAAATCGTTATCATACCTGCCGCCACGATGATGAGCATGATCATGACAATCGCCGGAAGATACGCCGAGTCGACATAATTTGCGCTCAGATAGTCCTTATTTGTCTTCACAGACCGCTCCGGGATCCCAAACTGCTCCGCCAGAGAAGTAATGTCTGCCTCAATTTCATCGGTATTTGCGGAATCCGCTGTCTGTATCCGGAATAGAAAACGATACTTTATCTGATCTTTTGGAATTTCATTTTCCAGAAAAGCCTTCGATACAAACGCGGAATAGGACCGCTGCTGCCTATTCGTCTCCGAATCAGCGAGCAAGCCGCTGATCACAAACTCCTTCTCCTGCGCATAATCCAGTCCGCCATCTCTGTTTACCTGATAGGACACTGTAATGGTAGCTCCGATTCCCCCGGTCTGGGACAATTCCTCCAGAATTCCTTTTGATACAACGATCTCATTTTCCGCTTCCGGAAGCATGCCCTCCGCAAGTTCCAGATGATAGAGTTCCAATCCTGCTTCATCCATATAGATCATTGAGATATCGGCATCTTCGTCTGCCACGTAGCCCACGTCACTGCGAAGTCCCCATCGCGAGATCAGATGGTGCGCGGATAGCCTTTGTACCGTGTCCTCCTGCACATCACGATACAGCGCGTGCCAGATCGGATACAGCTCATTGACGACCGCCTGCTGCCCGGAAATGAGGTCATACCCCACGGTGGGTACGATAAATAACAACAGCGTCGTGAGAAAGATGGCAATTCCGGTCAATATGTTTTTGCTCCTGTGGTATTTCATATTTGCGATAGCGATTTTTCCGATCATGAATTTCTCACCACCTTACCGTCATCGATCACCACAATGCAGTCTGCCATCTGCGCGATCGTCTCGTCATGAGTGATCATCACTAATGTCTGATGGTATTCCTTCACACAGTTTTTCAAAAGTCCCATCACTTCCAGCTCCGTCGCGGAATCCAGATTTCCTGTCGGTTCGTCCGCGAGAATGATCGCTGGAGAGCCTGCCAGTGCTCTGGCAATCGCCACCCGCTGCTTCTGTCCGCCGGATAAGGTATTTGGCATGGCATCTTTTTTGCCAGCAAGATCGATCCGCTCCAAGATGGACAGGATCTCCTGTCGATCCACCTTTTTTGCGTCCAAGCCGATCGGAAGCACGACATTCTCCCACACATTCAACGACGGGATCAGATTATAATCCTGAAAAATGAACCCAATCTTTTGTCTTCGAAACGCCGCCAATTGGTTATCTCTCAATCCGAAAATATCTTTCCCGTCAATGATCACCTTCCCAGAATCCGGGCGGTCAAGCCCTCCGATCAGGTGGAGAAGCGTTGACTTTCCGGAGCCTGACCGTCCCACAATGGCGGTAAACTTCCCTCTTTCGATCACCAGATCCGTGTGGTCCACGGCCTTTACCACATTTTCACCTGTCTGATAATATTTGACCAGATCACAGATTTTGACGATTTCACTCATAGATGTTCTCCTTTTTCTTTCCACCAAATTAGGCGTTTGCGAAACTATTTACGTTACTCTTTTGGGCCATGTGAGCATTATGAATAAGTTTTGCAATCAAAATATATCCTACACCTTCCACATTACAAAACCCTTACAAAAACCATAACAGTTTTGTAAGGGTTTCGTAACTGTTCCGTACCTTCACAGTTATAATGCCGCTTCAATCTTTTCTGAATAATTACTTTTTGTCCACTTTCCCTGTCCATAAGTATCCCAGACCCTCTCCAGTATATTTTCCTTGGACAGGATGCGTCCGGCATTTTCAAGCAGATAGATCAGAAGCTGCAATTCCGTTTTGCTCAACGAAACAGGTACACCGGATTTTTTCACCTGCATTTCTTTTACAGATACCTCTATTCCTTCAGACAACAGGATCTCTTTTCCCGTTTCATTGATCCTGCGCATAAATGCATTCACCTTGGATACAAGAATATTGACTGAAAAGGGCTTTGTGATGTAATCATCCGCGCCGGTATCATAACCGTTTACAATATCAATCTCCTGATCCATTGCCGTCAGGTAGATCAGGTGCACATCGCTTCTTTCTCTCACCGCTCTTCCGAAGTCCAGTCCGTTTCCATCCGGCAGTGTAATATCACTGATCACGAGATCGATCGCTTCTTTTTCAAAGAAGGTGTTTGCTTCCCTCATCGTATATGCGGACAGAACCTGATACCCTTCTTTGGACAGTTTCAAACTGATTCCACGGTTCAGGCTCTCGTCATCCTCTAATAATAAGATCTTTTTCATTTTTCTACCAGTTTTTCTGCCCACTCTGCTTCTTTAAATCCGGTGAGGACGGTTGCACCATCCACAATGATCGGACGTTTCACCAACATTCCGTTCGTCGCCAACAGCTGCAGCTGCTCTTCCTCACTCATGGTTCCCAGCTTGTCCTTCAGCTGCATTTCCTTGTAAAGCATGCCGCTGGTATTGAAAAACTTCTTCAACGGAAGTCCGCTCTTTTCATACCATTCCTTTAATTCGCCGTAAGTAGGATTGTCCTCTACGATATGACGATCTGTGTACGCGACCTGATGTCCATCCAGCCACTTCTTTGCCTTCTGGCAGGTGGAACATTTGGGGTATTGTAAAAATAACATCGTTTGTCCTCCGTGTGATTATTAATAGTTGATTCAAATCTAATGAAAGCGGTATTTGCCCTTTCCGTGCCCTTTCACAGGCTGAATAATTCCTGCATGCACCAGCAGTTTTAACAATTCAGATGCTCTGGTAGATTTAAGCCCTGTTATCGCTTCCACATTGCTTCTTCCAAAAAAAGTTTCATTTCCATATTGATCGTAAATTAGCATGATATGATCGATTGTCTTTTTCGAAACCTCCGGCATAAAATTTTCCATTTTATTATGAATGTTCGCTTTTGCTTCCTCAATGTCCGGTTTTTGATCTTCAATGTCCGCTTTAGCCTTCATATCGAACATTCCACTAATATGCATCATACGATTGTGAAGTTCATTGGTTTCATCAAGCAGCAAATTTCTCAAAAACAACTCCAGATATTCTGTTGTCTCATGCACACCATGTTTCAGATCATTATAGTTTGCCCTGACAAGTGCATTTCGAAAATACCATGCATTCTCTGCAAATATATCATTTGTTGCGTCAAAGCCTAATGTCCTTAAATACTTTATAAAAAACACCGCTGTTGTCCTAGTGTTTCCCTCTCCAAAAACGTGAATCTGCCAAAGCTTTGACACAAACCAAGCCAAATGATGAATAATCTCATCCATAGACAAATTCTTATAACTGAATTTCTCCTCTTCGGAAAAATCATATTCAAGTGTTGCACGAAGTTCTGACGCACTTCCATAAAGAACGCTTGCCCCATTTAAGACCCATTCTTTTTTCGTAATATTATAATCTCTGATTTTTCCTGCATGTCCATAAATTCCAAGAAAAAGTTTCTTATGAATAGATATATATTCGTTGGGCGTGAAGCTAAACGCCCTCTCTGATAATACTTTTGCAATTCTCACGGCAACTTTATCCGCTTCTTCTGTTCTGTCATTTTCATTCCGTTTCGGATTTTCTTTATAATAATTGTTAAGAAGTTCTCCTGCCTCATCAATTGTAATATTGCCCTCAATACTTTGAATTGCAGTATCTATCAAATAATTTGAAGTTTTCAATCCATCTACAGCCTGCAATCCAATAGCCGTATGCCATACATAACCTTTCTCTCGCTTATCCGGCTCCGACTGTTTTATATATTCTTTAAATGGATCCGTTGTCATCAAAATACCTCCTGCCAAAACGATTTCAATCAAATTAATTTTACTATATTTTCTCCTGTTTTACTACACAAAAAAGGCTTTGCATCAAAAATGACAAAAAGCGACAGCCCCTTCTACTGTCGCTCCTACTTTTGTAACTATTTTATGACCTTATAACTTCTCGTATGACACCAGCTCTTCTATCGGAATACGAGTCTGTGAATGCCGCTCCGGGTCAGCAGCAATTTCATCCGCATACCCAATCGCCAGGATATTTACCGGCTCCAGATGCTCCGGCAGATGAAACTCTTTTCGTATGATATCGGGTTTAAAATAACAGATCCATACCGAACCTAAGCCTAATTCAGTTGCCTCAAGCATCATGTGATCGGTCAAAATGGCAGCGTCGATATCCCCCGTCTGTTTCTGGTCAAACGGCCGAACCCACGCCTTATTATGGTCGGCACATACGATCAGTGCAAGTGGCGCACCATAGATATTTGCAGCTTTACTTATTTTTTCAAGCCCTTCCCTGCCCTGAACTGCAATCAAATGTATCGGCTGAAGATTTGCCGCTGTCGGAGCCACATGTGCCGCCTGCAATATTTTCTCCAGTTTTTCAGTTTCAACCTTTCTGTCCGAATAACTGCGGACAGAATAACGCTTCTTTGCAATTTCAAGAAAATCCATAGTAGTCAATCCTTTCTTTGTGTTGTATACTTAACGTGTTTATTTCATCGTCAGATTTATTTTATCACGACTGATACACTCTTCAAGAATGCACTTTTGAGGTAGATACTTCCCAAAAGGAAAGTACTGGACACAGGAAAGGAATTGATATCAAATGACATATGATAAAAACCAGTTTAATTGTCCCGTAGAGGCTACTATATGTTTGATTGGCGGAAAATACAAGCCTTTGATTCTCTGGCATCTCATAGAAAAGCCCTTGCATTACATGGAACTGCAACGCTTAATTCCAAAAGCTACACCTAAAATGCTCTCCCAACAGCTGCATGATCTGGAGGATTGCGGAATGATACACCGGGAAGTGATCCCGGAAAAACCGCCCAGAACGCTCTATTCCCTGACTGACTTTGGAAAAAGCGTTATCCCCGTTTTGGATGCTATGTGTAATTGGGGAACTGCCTTTTTAGACAGTTTGGATATGGAATCTCCCTAAAATAACTGATCACAATTATTCTTCCATCATTGAGATTCGAACGGCGTATTTCTTCTCTTCACCCGGCTTCAGGAACTTGAGCATACCCCTTACACGAGAGGGCGGACTGCCTGATATACATTTTTATATTTTTCATACATACTCAGATATTTTTCGTGCATTTCGGGTCTTGGCTCATAGGTCTGCATCGGTTCCACCATATGGGCCGCCGCATCCGAAAGATCCTCAAACAAGCCGATGGCGATTCCTGTCAGCATCGCGCTTCCCACGGTTCCTGCATCTACCGTCTTTAATGCAACGATCGGAAGATTTAGCATATCCGCCTTCATCTGCATCCACTGGGCTGAATGTGCCCCGCCGCCGGTGGCATGAAGCTTTTCAAAATGGATTCCCGAGCCCCGGAGCTTTTGCATGTTCAGATACATTTCATAGACGATACCTTCCATGCAGCCCCTGTAAATATCAGCTGCCGTCGTGGCTGTGGTCAGTCCGATGACCGCTCCTTTTGAGCCGGTATCCATGTAGGGAGTCGCCGCTCCCGCAAAATGGGGCAGTACCAGAAGCCCGCTGGGCGCTTCCTCCTCCTGCTGCTTTGTATATTCCTGCTCCAAATATGCATTGATTGAGATGCCCTGTTCCTTCGCAAGCTCCGTTTCTTTTTTGGCTACTGTTTCTGTGCACCACTGCAGCAGCGCGCCGCCCGTGTAGGAAAACGCATACGCCACGTATTTTCCCGGTATCACGTAGGGAACAACCGCAAAATAACCTTCATACATCACATCCAGATCCGGCACCTGATCATACACCGGTGTCAGGCACTCCACGGTTCCGGCTCCGTCCACGGCCAGCGAGCCGTCAAAGGCACCTGCCCCCACAGCTGCTGCCACCTGATCCTGACTGATGGATACGACCTTTGTGTCCTGACGAAGCCCGGTCTTTTCCGCAGCCGCAGGAAGCACCGTTCCCGCAACCGTTCCCGAGGGCACCGGCTCTGACATCAGACTGCTGTCAATGCCCGCAGCATCAAAGATCTCTTTGCTCCAGCAAAGATTTTTAATATCAAATGCCATGGTTCTTGTGGCAAGGGAATAGTCGATCTGTGCCATTCCGGTCAGATGCCAGACAACAAAGTCCTCCACCTGAAAGATCCGCCAGGTCTTTTCATACACTTCCGGCAGGTGCTTTTTGATCCACATGACCTTCGGCACACTGTACATCTCATGGGGCCGAAGTCCTGTGATATGCGCGATATGACGCTCGCCAAGCGCATCAACCAGCTCTCTGCATTCTTCTTTTCCGCGCGGATCCGTGTAGAGCATGCTCACATGGAGCGGTTTTCCTTCTTTGTCCACGCACACGCAGGTCTCGCCAAAGCTGGTCACACCAATACCCGCGATATCGTCAAATCTCCCCGTCATTTCCCGGATGACCACATAGACGGCATCCATCACAATGGAAAGATCGATCTCATGACCGCTCAGCGTCCGCTTTACCGGATAATCACGGTACGCTTTGTCCAGATAAGCGCCGTGTTCGTCAAACACCGTACATTTACAGCCAGTGGTGCCAATATCCAATCCCGCAATCTTCATACCGGCAACCTCCTAGTCGATCTCTACCCAGTCATATCCAAGATAGGTGGTAAATGCCTCCTTTAAGATCTCCTTCATATGTCCGACACCAACGGATGTGTGATGCTTAAATCCGCCTCTTGCCAGCCGAATCAGCTTATTCTGAAGGTCAGGGATCTCGCAGACACCGCCGCAGCCAAAGAATGCCTCCTCGATGGGATCTTCCGTAAACTGCGCCTCGCTGGCATATACGATGATCTTTCCGTCCTTGGTCTGGCAATTGGAGATCGTCGTCGGAAACGCCTTGATCCGTCCCTCGTTGCAGCCCCAGCCGGAACCGGGATCATTTTTCGCAAACATCTTATGCTCGGTCACGGTTCCCTTCTGCGTCATCAGCTTTTGGGCAACCGGTCCGCAGTGGAACAGAATGACCTTATTCTCATCATCGCCGTAATTATTATTCCAATCCAGCACCGCAGTGGGCTCCTCACTTGCCAGGCTCATGGCACGCATGGTCAGTGCAGAGCACATATCGATCTCACAGGAAGCGACGATACCTCTGTCATTGAGCTCACTGAGCAGCACGCATGGACACACGCGCAGATAGGTTTCCATCTCGTTCCAGCAGCGCAGCGTCAAGGCATCCAGATGGTACTCCTCAATATATTCGTCAATGACCACGGAGATCTTTGCCAGCGTCAGCTTATTTGCATCCGGAACACGGGTAAAATCCGTGTAATTCTCAAGTGCTTTGATCTTTTCAACAACTGCGGCTTCATCGTCCGCCTTATGCTCTACTTTATAGATCAACTCGGACAGGTCAAAGGATTCCACATTGATGCCGTATTTCTGCAAGGTGATCTCGTCAAAGCGAACGGTCTTGAAGGCAGTGGTACGCGCACCGATGCAGCCCACATTAAACCGTTTCATTCCGTTCACCACGCGGCAGATCGCCGCAAAATCGCGCAGGTTCTGTGCAAACGCCTCAGACAGCGGATGAACCACATGCGGCTTCATCACGGTAAACGGCACCTGATACTGGGTAAATACGTCCGTCACGGAAAACTTGCCGCAATAAGCATCTCTGCGGTGCGCAAAATCCATTTTTCCGATCTCATCCGGATAGGCCTGCATCAGGATCGGCACACCTGCATCCTGCAGCGCTGTGATCGCGCCGTTTTCGTCTGCAAAGATCGGCATGGAAAAGATCACGCCGTCAAACTCACCTTCATGCTCCTTCAACCATTTTGCATAGAGCAGTCCCTCATCTCTTGTCTCGATTCCGCCGTATCTGGTCAATTCTGCATCCATCGCAAGATAATCATATCCGGCGTCCGTGACAGCCTTTATCATATCCTCTCTTGCTCCGTAGATCAGTTCTCCCGGCATGAAACCGCGGTTACAGAACGCCAGCGCAAATGTCATCTTTTTTCCCATCGAAAAATCCCCCTTTTTATTTAATCCATCAATGCAAACATCTTCATTGCTTCTTTTACGTTTTCTTTCATTGCGTCACGTGCAGCCATGTAAATAGATGAGAAGAATAATGGTTCCCCAGCCTTTACGCTTTCGACGTATGCTGCTGCCGCATTTCCACCTGCCTTGTCCATGTAGGTAAAGTAATTGATCTTTCTTGTTCCGGCCTTGATCGCTTTTTTATAATCCTCCCTGCTCACACCGGAACCGCCGTGCATGACAACCGGAATCTGATCCGTCTTTGCACGGACATTTTTTACCACATCAAAGTCAAGCTTCGGCTCTGCCAGGTAGATACCATGTGTGGTTCCAAACGAGCATGCCAGTGCATCGATTCCGGTCTCCTTTACGAACACTGCTGCCTGATCCGGATCCGTGTAGATCTTTGTCTCATCGTCCGCTCCGGTATCATCACCTGCCCCGGATTCTCTTCTTCCCATAGAACCAAGCTCTGCCTCCACGGATGCTCCGGTCTTTTTTGCCATCGCAACTGCCTGTTTTGTATTTGCCAGGTTCTCCTCATAGGACAGTGTGGAGCCGTCATACATGATCCCGGTAAATCCAATTTCCAGCGCCTGCTGCAGATATTCCAGTGTCTCGCCGTGATCCAAATGGACACAAACCGGAACCGCTGCCCTTTTTGCTGCCTTCACCATGATCGGTCCGATCAGGGAAAGCGGGATCCATGGCTCATGGCACTGTGCAAACTGAATGATCACCGGCAGATCCAGTTCCTCCGCTGCACTTATGATCGCCTCCAAGGATTCCAGATTCGGCGTATTGAAAGACCCGATCGCTATTTCCCGCTCCTCAGCGATTTTCATTACTTCATTTAAGGTTACTAACATTTTTCCGTTCCCCCTTTTACTTCTGTTATTCCAATCATAGCGTATATTTCATGGTAAATATATAGGTATCTGTTCTTTTTTCTTTGAATTTGTTCGGTAAAGTGATACAATATACAGAAAAAGAAGCGCATTCGTGGACGGCACCTGTTGTTTCGAATA
>JBJEML010000023.1:0-3514 GCA_051879675.1 Lachnospiraceae bacterium
AAACTTGACTCCTCGTAGGCAGGAAAAGAGAAGGTTTCGACCGGAAGCCACCACTTCAAGACCGATTAGCAGAGCCAATCGGTCTAAGTGGCAGGTAGTTCACTTAACAATAAATCTTGGAGGTAATATTATGGCACTGTTCAATTTTGGAAAGAAGAAGGAAGAAGAAAAAAAGGCTCCCGCTTGCGCTTGCAACTACGGTTGCCCGACAAGTGAGGCAGAAGAAATTAAAAACGACTGCTGCCCTGAAGCAAAAGACGGAATTTGCTGTATCAAGGTTCTCGGCTCCGGCTGCAAGAGCTGCCATGCTCTGTTGGAAGCTACAAAGGAAGCGGTTCAGGACATGGGGCTTTCTATTGAGGTGGAATATGTGACCGACATGGCAAAGATCATGGAGTACGGCGTGATGAGTATGCCTGCTCTGGTGGTCAATGAAAAGGTTGTTTCTATGGGTAAGGTTTTGAAAACTGCGGATGTGGAGAAACTGATGCACAAACTGGGCTTCTAAGGAGGGTGTGTTATGAGTAAAGGATGGTACCCAATCATTGATTATGACAAATGCGTTGGCTGTATGGCTTGTAATGATATGTGTAAGCATGGTGTTTATAAGCCCGATGCCCAAACCGGTATGCCCAAAGTTGTCTATGGGATTGGCTGCGTCCACGGCTGTCACGGCTGTGAGCGCAACTGTCCGATGGAAGCCATCCATTACTTTGGTGATGACGGCAAGCTGGACATCGACTATGATTATGAAACCTACAAACCTGAGCTGAACTGTGAGGGCAAACCCAAGGTGGCTTTTGTCTGCGTCCATAATTCGTGCCGCAGCCAGATTGCGGAAGCTCTGGGCAAGAAACTGGCATCCGATGTGTTCGACAGCTACTCTGCCGGTACTGCTCTGAAAGACCACATCAATCCCGATGCGGTGCGGCTGATGAAGCAGGTGCATGGCATCGACATGGAGCTGACACAGCATAACAAACTGTTGTCTGATATTCCTGCCCCGGATGTGGTGATCTTCATGGGTTGCAATGTTAGCTGTCCCGATGTTCCCAGCCAGTATGCGGAGAACTGGGGACTGGATGATCCCAGTGGACAAAGTGACGAAGTGTTTTTGGAAACGATTCGTCAGATTGAGCAGAAAATGCTCCAGTTAAAAGCAAAATTAAGCTGACAAAAGGAAGCCGATTCAGGCAAGCCCTGTATCGGATTCCATCAAAAACAACACATCGAATTTTTGAATTTATAAAAAGGAGGATGAAAGATATGAAACGAGAAAGCGATGCAGGTATCAGCTTCTTTCAGCGATACCTGACTGTTTGGGTTATCATCTGCATGGTTCTGGGTATTCTGATTGGGAAGTATCTGCCCAGCGTTCCGGCATTTCTCAATCGATTTGAAAAATGCGCACCGCATTCTCGTTACTTCAGTGATGAGTTAGGTGCGTAAATTTTTTTAACAGAAAACTCGAACATATGCTTGCATTTTAGTACATCATATGATATAATCAAAACATGAATCAAAATATTTTTAATACAGATAAAAAAGAACTTTCATATGGTAGAGGATACGTATATTCTCTTCAGTACCATTTGATCTGGTGTACCAAATATCGAAAAGCAGTTCTGAAAAACGGAATTGATGAAGAATGCAGGCGGATGCTGTACAAACTGGCAGAGGAGTACAAGTTTGAGATCACGGCAATGGAGGTGATGCCGGATCATATTCATCTGCTGGTAAACTGCAAACCCCAGTTTTTTATTTCAGACATGATCAAAATCATGAAGGGAAGTCTGGCGAGACAGCTTTTTCTGTCTCATCCCGAACTCAAGGAGGAACTTTGGGGTGGGCATCTGTGGAATCCGTCCTATTGTGCAGTAACGGTCAGTGACCGAAGCAGGAAACAGGTACTGACCTATATCGAGAGTCAAAAGGAAAAAGAGGAGAAAAAACAGAAAAAGGAAACGTAAAAAGCATGGAAAAGGAAGGAGCGTGTCATGGAAATTACATCCAGTTATTCGGCAGAGATCAAACGCAAGGGACTGCCGCTTCGCCAGACCATCCAGATCTACCGGGAAGCAGTCTGTTTTCTATCTGAGGTGTTTTTTTCGGAATGGGGAGGACTGTCACAGATTGCAGATGCAAAGTTTCGGTTCAATGCCGCGGAGCATCTGGTGCATGAGACGAAAAAGAATCATGCAAAGTATGATTTTGACAGCCGTTATCCCAAGATGCCATCCTATCTGAGACGGTCTGCGATTACCCATGCACTGGGGAATGTGTCTTCTTACATGACGCGTATGGAGCAGTGGAGGGAAAGCGGGAAAAAGAAAGGGATGCCGGTATTCAGCAGCGGAAACAGGGCAATGCCGGTGTTTTACCGGGAGGGGATGTACCGGGAAGCAGGGGAAGACCGGGCAGTGTTAAAACTGTATGACGGTCATGACTGGAAATGGTTCGAGGCAGGACTTGTTCATACCGATATGGAATACTTAAGAAAAAACTGGGCCGGTAAGAAAGCAAGCGCGCCGGTACTGGAAAAGAAAAACAAACGGTATTATCTGAGGTTTTCGTATACAGAGACGGTAACACTTTCGAAAACAAAGATAAAAGATCAGATTATCTGCAGTGTGGATCTTGGGATCAATACGGATGCAGTCTGCACGATTCTGGGAGCGGACGGAACTGTCACCGGAAGAAAGTTTATCAATTTTCCGGTTGAAAAAGACCGTTTGTATCGGGTATTGGGGCGGATCAGACGGTTCCAGAGAGAACACGGATGTGCGAATGTCGGCGGACTGTGGGATTATGCAAAGCGTTTCAATGAGGAGCTTTCCAGAAAGATTGCAAAAGCGATTGCAGAATATGCGCGGGAGAATGAGGCGGATGTGATCGTATTTGAATATCTGGACAGGAAAGGGCGTATCCATGGAAAGAAAAAGCAGAAGCTTCATATGTGGAGAAAGCGTACAATTCAGAAGATGTGTGAACATAAGGCGCATCGTATGGGAATCCGGATCTCACATGTCTGTGCATGGAATACAAGCAAACTGGCTTTTGATGGTTCCGGAGAGGTGACACGCGATTCGGGAAACCACAGTCTCTGTACCTTTCAACAGGAAGATGCACAGAAGAAAGCAAAACAGTATAATTGTGACCTTTCTGCTTCGTATAATATCGGAGCAAGATATTTTATAAGAGAATTACAAAAAACCCTGTCGGAAACGGCAAGGTCTTCACTGGAGGCAAAAGTTCCTGCTGTGAAGCGCAGAAGTTCCTGTGTCTATGCAGATCTTATCCATATGAGTCGAGAACTTGGAATCCGTAAGGATGCATAGGTACAGAAGGATAGCGATGGACTACCTGAGTTGTGGGAAACAGTCGTACACGGCATGGGAAGCTGCACGTAATCGTGCACCTTTTTCCTAAGATTCAGGCGTATCCGCCGTTATTTAAGCCAGCCGCTTAAAGCGGCCGGGGAAGCACGTGACTTTAGTCATGTGAGGAATTTCAC
>JBJEML010000024.1:0-3483 GCA_051879675.1 Lachnospiraceae bacterium
CGGGCGGATTCGGGACTTTCACCCGTTAGAAACGTGCGCCGCCAGGCGCACGACATACAAGGAGCTGCTGCATTAAGCCTTAGCTCAATGCGGCAGCCCCTTTCTCAAAAAGGAGAAACCATGAAAGCTCACATCGATAAAACAAAGTGTGTCGGCTGCGGAGCCTGCATCCTGCACTGCCCCGCCCATGCCATCACGATGCAGAAAAACTGGCACGCCTGCGTCGACGCATCCAAATGCACCGGCTGCGGAACCTGCGTGAGTCTCTGCCACCGGCATGCCCCGTATTTTCAGAAAATGAACTGCCAGCGAATCATTGAATGATTATGCAAAAATCCTGTCACAGAGCCGGTATAGCTTTTCCTTCATTTCTTTCTTGCTGATCTGGTTCCGATGGGAAATCCACCATCTGGAGCACTGATTGAGCGCTCCGACAAAAAACTCTGCCGTCACCTCATCTCTGAAGGCTGTAGGAATGCGGCTATCGTCCGGTGCGCTCTCTATCCTGGATTTATTCAGCCTGTCTGAAACTGTAGTGAGGATCCCGGCACCGACAGAGCTGTTCTGCAGGGATTCCAGGATACTGTGGTTCTGTTCCACAAAATCCAGCCCCACATCAATAAGGGCATGGCAATACTGAATGGGTGAACCGGTCTCCGATACTTCTTCCACTTCCTGATACATCTGATCCCGGATATGACCAACCATAAAGCTCAGGAACTCATATTTATCCGAAAAATGACTGTAAAAGGTTGCCCGCCTGGTGCGGGCCTTTTCGCATAATTCAGAAACCGTGATTTCTTCAAATGATTTATGCTTCAAGAGCTCCTCGCATGCTTCAATCAGAGCATCATAGATTTTCTGTGTCCTCAAATCCATTTGCCAATCTCCTAACATCTTCTCTTGCGTAACATATTTGCTCGTATTGTCAATAAACATACGGACGCCATACAGCTGTGTCTTGTTTTGCCGGCCGATTATGATTACACTGCAAGCCGTAACAGATGTCAATAAGCATTCAAACGAACGAATTCAAAATAAGGAGCAAAGCATATGGCACAGGCAAGACTTATGAATAAGCAAAGTGATTACACCAGACTGGGTCTCAAAAAAGGCCCGGTGGAGATGTGGGAAGATGGAAAGCGCGATGACGACCGAAAGGGCGTTGTCGAATGGTGGTATTTTGACGCCATCCTGGATGACGGCAGCAAGATCGCAGCTGTCTATTCCACCAAGATCCAGCCGATGACCAATGCCTCCGGGACACATCCCTGCCTCTCCTTTGATGTGACAACGCCAGATGGAGAAAAAATATCGAGAAGGATTACAAGATTCAAGAAAAACAGCGTCAGCTTTTCAAAGGACAAGTGCGATGTCCATTACGGCGACAGCTGCTTCGTCGGAGACCTGAAGGATTATCATATCAAAGCGCAGGTGACAGACGGGCTCGGCTTTGACGTGCAGCTACACAGCATCTCCAGGCCCTGGCGCGGAGAGACAGGCTTCCTTGGCTTTGAGGAAAATGATGAGCGCTACTTTACCTGGCTCTGTGTCGTCCCACGCGGAACTGTGACAGGCACCCTGACGATCGACGGCAAGTCGCGGCAGATCAATGGCTTTGGGTACCATGACCATCAGTGGGGAAACACTCTGCAGTTTGATTTCTTAAATCACTGGTTCTGGTCCCGTCAGTCCACGGAGAAGCACAGCATGGTTGTCTTCGATTTTATCATGAATCAGCACTATGAATACAAGCGCATCCCCCTGGTCTTCATGGAAGACAATGACGGAAATGTCATTTTTGAAAGCACAGACAACGTGGAATGTCAGGTCACAGAGGAGCTCTATCAGGAGGCTTCGGAGACTAATTTTCCGAAGGTCACCCATTATATTTTCAAAAGCGGAACGAAAACCGTGCATTATGACGTGACCGTAAAACAGGAGCTCGATGCCCGCTATATCTGGAAGCAGACGCCTTTCTTCCTTCGCGGTGTTTTCAAAGGAACCAAGCCAAAATACGGAAGATATCTGGCGGAGGGAGTTATCACCTTTGCGGACAGCGCCCATCCGGAAAATAATTTCACAGAGAAATCCGATTTCATTTATGAGTTCGCCTATGTCGGCGAGGAATATAAGCAGTATATGGAAAAAGCTCTGAAAGCATAAGGAGACATACTATGAGCGCAAGATTAATGGACAGACCAGAGGATTATAAGAAGCTTGGCATTAATCCGGAACAGGTTGAAACATGGGAAGACGGCAGAAGGAATCCCGAGACTGGTCCCGGCAACTGGGAATGGTGGTATTTCGACTCTATTCTTGATGACGGAAGCAAAGCAGTCCTGCAGTTTTTTACGACATCCGGACTGAAAAACATCAATAAAGACGGTGATACTCCTTCTGTAACCTTTAATTACACAACGCCCGATGGAAAACTCCATGAAGATGTCATAAATGCATCCCCCTCGGACTGTTCTTACAGCACGGATCTATGTGATGTCCGAATTGAATCATGCCTGTTCACAGGCGACTTCAAGAAATACCACATCGTCTATAAGGGCGGTAAAAAGGGGATGGAGGCAGATCTGACTTTGCTCAGCCGTGCAAAGCCATATCGTCCGGGAACCGCCTATTTTGATTTTGGAAATGGAGAGTATTATACCTGGCTCTGCTCTGTTCCACAGGGCGAAGTTACAGGCACAATCACCTATAAAGGCCAAAAGAGATTCGTCCATGGAACGGGATACCACGATCATCAGTGGGGCAACCGTTTTTACCTGACGGAATGGAACAACTGGCTCTGGGCCAGACAGAGCTTTGGAGATTATTCCATGCTGACTTTTGATTTTGTTACCTCAGAGAAAAACGGATTTAAGCGCTTCCCGATTGTGTTCATCGAGGACCGCGAGGGCAATGTGGTGTTTGAGTCAACAAAAGATGTTGCTTGTCATGTCCTCGACGAAACGGATGTCGATAAGGCCAGTGGGAAGATTTATCCGAAAACAATAGAATACGAGTTCCATGACGGAGACAAACAAGTCAGATACCGACTGGAAGGGAAGAAAATTCTCCGCGCACAGGGATTCAAGAACAAGCCGATCATCGGACATATGATCATCAAAAAGTTGGGAATGAATATGTCCTATATGCGATTTGGCGGAGAGGGATCGTTCTCCTTTTATGATGGAAAAAAGGAAATTGAGCGCAGAGGCGAATTAATTTACGAATTCATGTATCCGGGTGAGAACGCCGTGAAATACATGGAGACGGAAAGAAGCTGATCATTATTGATGGTACAGAAATCAGGCATGATTTAGATTGTATCATAGAAGACCTTGGCATTATGTTTTTACAGACTTTTTTCATAGTCTCTTTTTCACAGCTTCTTTCGCAAAAAGTAGAAACCATGAAAACTCACATCGATGAACCAAAGTGTGTCGGCTGCGGGGCCTGCATCCTGCACTGCCCCGCACATACCATCAC
>JBJEML010000025.1:0-19264 GCA_051879675.1 Lachnospiraceae bacterium
AAGGAAGTTTTTATGAAAAATAAGAGCGAATTTTTCATCAAACATTATAATTACTTTAATAATTATAGCCATATACACTTTGGTTGTCAAGTTTTACTTACATTTCCATTTCATCATTTCATAAAGTTTTTCATCAGATTCACCGATTTTGCCTGCTCGATGATCTCAAACCGGTTCTCTGACATATAATCCTCAAACCGGTTTATCTCTTCCTTGGAAAATCCATTCTGCGAAATGATCTTGGCCGCAGGAAGCGAGCCCTCCGCAAAATCTGCTCCCCGTTCAAAGCGAACATAAATAATCTTTTCTCCGTCCTTTCGCAGGATTCCCGAACAGATCATTTGCATTGACTGCATGTTTTTTTGATCCTGCTTTTTTTCCTGCGACCTCAATGAATCCTCTGTATTAAAGTTCATATGCCCCTCCGATCGGCTGCCATATGTCATCCTGCAATGTGTGACATGCTCCCGGCATGTGCCATTCACCACTATCGCTAGTGTAACATGCAAATTCCTCTCTTGCAAGCATGCAAAAAAGATTTTATAATTGCTATGCAATGGCATTTTAGCCAACCCATTCAGACGGGAGGTGACATTCATGGCAGAACATAAAGCGCTAAAAAAAGCGCTCAGACAAATGAAAGAAGGTTCCAGATCAGCTTTTCATACATTTTATCTCGGCAGCTCACAGTATATCTACAGCAGCGCCCTGCTGCTCTATGATTCTCACGAGGATGCCTGCCGTTTTATGGTCGATTTTTACCAGTACCTCTATCTTCATCTGCCCGAATATGACCGTTCAGTAAATCTGGAAAGCTGGATCTCCCGCCTGCTGCTGGAACGGTATGAACAGCTCTCCATCGGAAAAAACATGCCAAAACCCTCTGTTGAAAAACAGATGGATTCCGCCACTGCCCAGCTCACAAAAAGCGAACAGGAACGTGTCTGGCGCATGCTGGACGTAAACATTCACTTTCCAAAGGAACATGTTCGACGCTCTTTCAAGGGCATTGCACTGCTCATCTCCGTCCTGCTTCTTCTTTTGCTGATCGCCGGCCGTTATGTGCCCGATGCCATCAAACGGCTGCAGGCAGCAAACGTCTCCGGCAAATCGGAAAACGTCTCCGGCAAAGCCGGAAACACAGACACAGGCGGCGAGTCGCCCGAAACAGACGACGGTGATCCGGAGGATGAACTGGATTCCATCAGAGATGCGATCGATGATCTGGCAAATGAACGCGCCGACTCCAGCACAGACAATACCTCAGATGATACGGACGATCTGCAAATGCAGCAGCAGTCAGGGACCTCCTCAGAACCCGATCGGTCCGTAACACCGGAAAGTCCGTCTGAGCCCGATACACCGCAGGAGCCGGAACAGCCCCAGTCGCCTCAGGAGCCCCAGACGCCTTCCATATCAGACGGTTCCAACACCCTTTCCGGCGCAGATGAACTCGAAAATCTGGAACTGGAGCTGCGCTACGGGGACTCCCTGAGATTCTGATTGACTTTTTGTATAAAAGTCCTTATACTTTATTCGATAGGCGCTTTAAAGCGTCAAAGCAAAAGATATCACACAGAATGGAGAAATCGTTATGCCGATCACAAATTATTTAGAGGATAACGCCAGAAATTTCGGAGATGAAATCTGCTTAGTGGAGTTGAATCCTGCCATGGAGGAGACAAGACGTGTGACCTGGAGAGAATATGATCTGATGGAGCCGAACCGCGCTTCCGCTTATCGCCGTGAGATCACATGGAGCGTCTTTGACGAAAAGGCAAACCGCTTTGCAAATCTTTTGATTTCCCGCGGCATCAAGAAAAACGACAAGGTAGCGATCCTGCTGATGAACTGTCTGGAATGGCTGCCTATTTATTTTGGCATCTTAAAGACCGGAGCGATCGCAGTTCCCCTGAACTTCCGCTACTCTTCCGATGAGATCGAGTACTGTGTCAACCTTGCTGAGGCAGACATTCTGATCTTCGGACCGGAGTTTATCGGACGTGTGGAGGAGATTGCCGACCGGATCAGTAAGAACCGCCTCCTCTACTATGTAGGCGAAAATGACTGTCCCAGCTTTGCCGAGGACTATATCAGCGAAGCGGCAAACTGTTCGAGCAAAAAGCCGGATGTGGAGATCACCGACGAGGACTACGGTGCCATCTATTTTTCATCCGGAACGACCGGATTCCCGAAAGCGATCTTACATAAGCACCGCAGCCTCATGCACGCTGCCATTGTTGAGCAGAAGCACCATTCCACCGCAAAGGATGATGTATTCCTGTGCATCCCGCCGCTCTACCATACCGGCGCAAAAATGCACTGGTTCGGCTCTCTCGTATCAGCCAGCAAAGCAGTCCTTCTGAAGGGTACAAAGCCGGAATACATATTAGATGCAGTCTCCACTGAGGGCTGTACGATCGTCTGGCTGCTCGTTCCTTGGGCTCAGGACATTCTGGAAAAACTGGATTCCGGTGCACTCAAATTGTCCGACTACAAGCTGGATCAGTGGCGTCTCATGCACATCGGCGCACAGCCGGTACCGCCCTCACTCATCCGGCATTGGAAGGAATACTTCCCGAATCACGACTATGATACCAACTACGGTCTGAGCGAGTCCATCGGACCCGGTGCCGTCCATCTGGGCGTGGAAAACATTCACAAGGTCGGTGCGATCGGCGTTCCCGGATACGGCTGGCAGTGCAAGATCTGCGACGAAAACGGTGCGGAAGTAAAGCAGGGTGAGGTCGGCGAACTTGTCATCAAGGGACCCGGTGTCATGGAATGTTACTACAACGATGAGAAAGCAACTGCCGAGGTGCTGAAAGACGGCTGGCTCTTTACCGGAGATATGGCAATGCAGGACGAGGATGGCTTCTATTACCTCGTTGACCGCAAGAAGGATGTCATCATCAGCGGTGGTGAAAACCTCTACCCCGTCCAGATCGAAGACTTTATCCGTCAGCATGGGGCCGTTCACGATGTGGCAGTCATCGGTCTTCCCGACAAGCGTCTCGGAGAGATCGCTGCTGCAATCATCGAGTTAAAAGAGGGCGTCACCTGTACGGAGGACGAGATCAACGACTTCTGCCTTGGCATGCCCCGCTACAAGCGTCCGAAAAAGATTATTTTTGCGGACATTCCACGAAATCCCACCGGAAAGATTGAGAAACCGAAGCTTCGCGCCATCTACTGTAGCGAACGTCTCGTTGAAGCCGAGAGCAAGGGTTAAGTATAAAAACCAAAAGAAGATAAAAAAAATGGCTTGAAGATCAAGCCATTTTTTTATCTTCTTTTTTATCCGGCAACTGTGCCAGTACCACTGCGATAAAGATCAGTACACATCCGCTCAGTTCCCGCGCGGAAAGCTTCTGGTGAAGAACTGCCCATCCGGTCAACACGGAAAAGACAGACTCCAGACTAAGCAACAACGTTGCCACAGTCGGATTGTAGTTTTTCTGCCCCACGATCTGCAACGTGTATGCCACACCTGATGAGAGTACGCCGGCATAGAGGATCGGCAGCCATGCCGCCAGAATATTTTTCAGATCCGGTGACTCTGCAATCAGCATCGCGACACCCGATAAAATTCCACACGTAAAAAACTGAATACAACTCATCTTCACGCCATCTACCATCGGCGAAAAATGGTCGATCACCAGAATGTGGAATGAGAACAACACCGCACAGGAAAGCAGCCAGACATCTCCGCGTTCCAGCGAAAATCCGCCGACCATACACAGCAGATAGAAACCCACCAGTGCGATCGCCACGCTCACCCAGACCTTCCATCCGCAGCGTCGTTTCAAAAAGATACCGAGAATCGGCACGATCACAATATAAAGCGCCGTAATAAATCCTGCCTTTCCCACAGAAGTATACATAATACCTATCTGCTGTGTATTCGATGCAAGGCAGAGGATCACGCCGCAACTCACGCCGCCGATCAGCAGGGTCTTTTTGTCGCTCCGGGTCGCCGCCGCACGTTCTTCAGGTGATTTTAGTTTATCAAGTAAGAAAATACAGGGAATCAGTACCAGCCCGCCAACAATATTCCGCACAAAGTTAAAGGTAAACGGCTCCACATAATCCATGCCGACACTCTGTGCCACAAAGGCACTTCCCCAGATAAATGCCGCCAAAAGCAACATCGCGGGATTTTTCCAATTAAAATTCTTCATTACAGCTTCTGTCCGGTAATCTCCCCGACTGCCTCCGTCAAGCGATCCAGTTCTTCCTTGATCTGGTGATTGCAGGCACCAAAGTCTGCAGCCAGAGATCCGACCTTATTTGCAACGATCGCGAAGCCTCTTCCCGCCTCACCTGCTCTTGCAGACTCAATCGACGCATTGAGTGCGAGGATCTTCTGGTTTTTCTCAAGCTTATCCAGGTTTTTGGTATAAGCATTGATATTGTGAATATACGAAACCACATTCTCAATACCCTCGGAAGCCTTGTCATTGGCAAGCCTGTCTTTATATTTATAATACTCATTGGAAACCATCTGATTCACAACAACACCCAACAGATCTGCGCCTGCCCGAATGGCCTCCTCAGAGCTGACGGGAACCTTGTAAAGTGCCTCAATATATTCATCGGGATCCACTCCGAGCTCACCTGCGATCTCACGGAACTTCTCCTCATCCGGCTCCTGCGGCAGAATCTGACCTCCGATGATCTTACCGAGATAATTGCCATCTACCACAATATCCTTACTGAAATCCATCAGACCTGCATGACAGAAATACACATCCCGGCCCTCCTGATCGCATTTCAGACAACGCTTCGCACCTTCTTCACTGCCTTTGTTATATTTCATGCAAAAGTCGGTGGATCCGATCTCGCTGCTAATATATTCGCCCTTGTCGTCCATTGCGATGGCCGCCATGCCTGTCGCCTTTGACCATGCATTCAAGATCTCTTCCAACTGTTCTAAATCAACAAAATCACGAATATTCATTTGACTACCCCCTAAATTATGTAATAAGTCCTTATATATAGTAATCATATCATATTTTATTTCTAAATCAAACAAAAATTTGACAATTTTCACAAAAAAAGGGATGCACCGATTCATATCGGTGCATCCCTTCATCCAAGTACTTACAAAAAAATTATTCGCCTTTTTTCTTTGAAACGACGTCGAAGATAACGGCTGCAAGAAGTACCAGTCCTTTTACCACCTTCTGGTAGTTCGCATCCACACCCATGATAGACATACCAAGGTTGATGACACCCATCAGAACCGCACCGACGATAACGCCGGGAACCGTTCCGGTTCCGCCGTATGCAGAAGCGCCGCCGATGAAGCAGGAGCCGATCGCATCCATCTCGTAGTTCTGTCCATAAGTCGGCTGTGCGGAGGTCATACGGGCGATCGTCAGCATACCTGCCAGAGCTGCCAACAGTCCCATGTTCGTATAAGCAAGGAAGTACACGTTCTTTGTATTGATACCGGACAGCTTTGTTGCCTTCTCATTGCCACCAACTGCGTAGAAATAACGTCCGGTGGTTGTCATAGAGGTGATGTAACCATAGATCAGAACGATTGCCATTACCCAGATAAGAGCTGTCGGGATTCCTTTGTACTTTGCAAGGCTGTAAGCAAACCACAGGATCACTGCACTTAAAACAACAGTCTTTGCAAGCAGAGCCGTAAAAGATCCGGTCTCATAGCCTTTTGACTTTCTAGTCAGATAACCCTTGAGCTGAATAACTACAAAGATTGCCACCGCAACCGCACCTGCGATCATACAGGTAATATTAAAGGTTTCATTTCCGAACAGGTCCGGTATGTAACACTCTGCTCCACCACCGAACAGATAAACGAACGTCTCATCCGTGACGGAAACGGTCATACCGTCAAGCACCACGTTGGAAAGTCCTCGGAACACGAGCATACCTGCCAGCGTCGTGATGAATGGAGGAACGTGCACAAACGCGATCCAGAAGCCTTGCCATGCACCGATTGCAAGACCAACCAGCAGCATGATGATAATAGCAACCCAGACATTGCCTCCCTTGTCCATAAAGGTAGCACCGATCGCTCCGACAAAGCAGACAACCGAACCTACGGAAAGGTCGATGTTTCCACCGGTCAGAATACAAAGCAGCATACCTGTTGCCAGAACGAACACGTAAGCATTCTGTGCGATCAGGTTGTTAATGTTCTGCGGAAGCAGGATCTTTCCGCCTGTCTTCCATGCGAAGAACGCGGTCACAAGCAATAATACGATGATCATCGTATACTTTTTCACAAATTCCATTACATTTTCTTTACTCATTGTCTACTCTCCTTTGCTCGATTTCAGAATGCATGACATGATCTTCTCCTGAGTTGCTTCTTCCTTTGTAACCTCACCGACAATTCTGCCCTCATTCATGACATAGATACGGTCACTCATACCGAGAACCTCGGGAAGTTCGGAAGAGATCATGATGACGGATTTTCCTGCAGCTACCAGCTGATTGATAATGCAGTAAATCTCATATTTCGCACCGACATCAATACCACGTGTCGGCTCATCAAGGATCAGAATATCCGGATCAGCAAACATCCACTTTGCAAGCAGCACCTTCTGCTGGTTACCTCCGGAAAGATTACCGACATTCTGCTCGACCGTCGGACACTTCGTCTTTAATTTCTCCTTGTATTCAACTGCAACTGCATACTCTTTATCCTTATCGATCACACGATGTGAGGATACGTCTTTGAGATTTGCAAGTGTTGTGTTGATCTTGATCGGATTGGACAGGATCAGACCATTTCCCTTTCGATCCTCTGTCACATATGCCAGCTTGTGATCGATGGCATCACGGACAGTCTTCAACTGCACCTCTTCGCCGTTGATGATCACTTTGCCGGAAATGTTTGTTCCGTAGCTTCTTCCGAAAATACTCATTGCGAGCTCGGTTCTGCCTGCACCCATCAGTCCGGAAATACCGACAACCTCACCCTTGCGGACATTGATGGAAACATTGTCTACCACCTTACGCTCTGTATACAGCGGATGATGAACGGTCCAGTCCTTGATCTCCAGATTGACCTCGCCGATCTTTACATCCGGTCTCTTCGGGAACCGGTCTGCAATCTCACGACCTACCATGCCGCGGATAATACGGTCCTCGCTGATTTCATCTTTACCTTTTACCAGTGTCTCGATGGTAGCACCATCACGGATCACGGTAATCTTGTCAGCCACATAAGCAACCTCATTCAGCTTATGCGAAATAATGATACAGGTCATTCCCTCCTGCTTCAACTTCAAAAGCAGATCCAAAAGTGCCTTGGAATCTGTCTCATTTAACGAAGCTGTCGGCTCATCAAGTATGAGCAGCTTCGCATTTTTTGCCAGCGCTTTGGCGATCTCCACCAGCTGCTGTTTTCCGACACCGATATCCTTGATCAGTGTTCTGGATGATTCCTTTAATCCTACAATCTTTAAATGCTTATCCGCCTGGCCGTATGTCTCTGTCCAGTCAATCTTCGCCTTGCTGCCGCGCTCATTTCCAAGGAACATGTTCTCGCCGATCGACATATACGGGATCAGCGCCAGCTCCTGATGGATAATGACAATTCCTTTTTCCTCGCTGTCCTTGATCTTTGCGAACTTACACAATTCCCCATTATATAAAATATCACCCTCATAGGTTCCATAAGGGTAAATACCGCTCAACACATTCATCAGTGTGGATTTTCCTGCGCCGTTCTCTCCTACAAGCGCATGGATCTCGCCCTCTTCAACCTGAAGATTGACGTTGTCCAATGCCTTTACACCGGGAAATGTTTTGGTAATATTTTTCATTTCAAGTAATATCTGTGCCAAAAGAATCCCTCCCTGTTTATCTCCTTAAAAACAGGCGGGCTATTTACAACCCGCCTGCGTATAAAACATGTTACAATTTCTTACTGTAACTGATCCTCGGTATAGTATCCGGAATCGATCAGTAACTCTTTGTAGTTGTCGATGTCTGCAAATACAGGCTCGCAGAGGTAAGAAGGAATGACACCTGTTCCGTTGTCATAAGTCTCTGTATCATTTACAGGAACCTCTCCACCCTTCATGATCGCCTCAACCATGGTAACAACCTTTGCTGCCAGAGTTCTGGTATCCTTGAAGATTGACATAGACTGTGTACCTGCGATAATGTTCTTTACACTTGCGATATCACAATCCTGACCGGTCAACAGAGGATACTTGCCTGTGTAGTTAGCTGCCAAAGAGTTTGCTACACCAAGAGCGGTAGAGTCGTTGGAAGCAAGTACAGCGTCAAGCTGTGTTCCGTCAGCGTAGTTAGAAGCGATGATCGCATCAAATCTGGACTGTGCAGTTGCGGTATCCCAGTTTGCAGTTGCACACTGCTCGAAAGTTGTCTGACCTGACTTTACAACCAGCTTGCCTGCGTCAATGTACGGCTGAAGAACGTCCATAGCACCGCCAAAGAAGAATCTTGCGTTGTTGTCACCGGGATCACCTGTGATCAGCTCGATGTTGTAAGGGCCTGCGCCGTTTTTCAGATCAAGCTTCTCTTCGAGATACTGACCCTGGATAGTTCCTACCATGTAGTTATCAAATGTTGCGTAGTAAGAAACTGCATCAGAGTTCATGATCAGACGGTCATATGCGATAACCGGGATGTTCTTCTCTTTTGCCTGTGCTAATACAGTTCCTAAAGAATCACCATCGATAGATGCGATAACGAGTGCCTGACATCCGTTCTGGATCATGTTCTCGATCTGTGAAACCTGTGTCTGGATATCGTTAGATGCGTACTGAAGGTCTACCTGATAACCAACTGCCTCTAACTGCTCCTTCATGTTAGCGCCGTCCTGATTCCATCTCTGGAGATCCTTGGTAGGCATTGCAACACCGATCAGTCCGCCTTCTTCTGCTGCAGGCTCCTCGGTCTTCTCCTCTGCTGCAGGCTCATCCTTTTTCTCCTCTGCTGCAGGTGCCTCGGTCTTCTCTTCTGCTGCAGGTGCATCTGCTGCCTTAGATCCGCAACCTGTGAATATAGTTGCTACCATTGCTACGCTAAGTAACATTCCTAAAAGTTTTCTTTTCATCTTGAAAAGCCCTCCCTTTCTTTGATGGTATAACTATAACACTTTCCAAACAGCACAAACTTGCCATGTTCTGCACATTTTCTCCCGCACAGAAAAAATGACGAAAAGAGAACAGGACAAATTTGTCTTATCCAAATCTGTCCTGCACAAATATTTGCTATTGACTTTCTCTCACTTTACATTTAAGTAGATCTCACTCTCCTCATGATACTTTCCGGTGATGATCTCATCCATATTCTCCTTTGTGACCGCGACCGGTTCCAGACACTCATACGGAATCTGATTGGTTCCGTCTGATATTTTTCGGGAGATCTCGATCTCTTCTCCCTCTGCCAGCTGCACCGCCAGCTCTGCAGCCCGACGTGCCAGCTTTTCCACCGGCTTATACACAGTCATGCACTGCGTCCCCTCCACAATTCTCTGACATGCATCCAGATCCGCATCCTGACCGACAACACAGACACCTCCGGCCAGCCGGTGCTCGGATAGGGCCCGGATCGCCTGCCCCGCAATGCTGTCGTTTCCGCACATGATGCCGTCAGGCACCGACATTGCACCCAGATAGCTGCTCGTAACGGAAAAACCGGTCTCTGCCAGCCAGTTATCCGCATGCTGTGTCAGGGTAATGGAAAGCATCGACCCCATAAGTGCATTGGAAAATCCGGTCATGACCTGAGAGACATTGTTGTCTGCGAGCGGACCGCAGATCTGCAGGATCTGCCCCTGTCCCTTCAAATGACTGCGCATGTGTTCACCCATGAGTCTGCCAACCGCTTCATTGTCAAAGGAAATGTACAGATCCGCCCCCGCGTTCATGATCTGTCTGTCATATGCCACGACCGGAATACCTGCATGATGCGCATCCGCCACTGCTTCGGCAAGATCTCCACCCTCATCGGCAACCTGAACGACCACGATCACATCCACCTTTTTCTTTATAAAATATTCGATCTGACGGGCCTGTTCTTCAATACTGCCATTCGCATTCTGTACATTGACATCCGCACCAAGCTCCTGAGCAGCTGCAACAAACACATCGCGATCCCTCTGCCAGCGTTCAATGACAAAGGAATCAAAGGTGATTCCGATCTCGATCTTATTATCCTCTTCATTCGGTGCCTGCGCGCTTCCCTGCTCCGGCACATGGCAGCCGCAAAGAAGCAGACTGCTCATGACAGGCACCAGTGCACCTCTCAACCATCTTTTCATTTTCATACCTTCTCACGCTCCCGATATTCTGTCGGCGTCACACCAAAATTTTTCTTGAATATCCGGCTGAAATAATTCGGATCGCTGTAACCGACCTCCAGACAGATTTCCTTCATACTGCACCGCTCGTCCTTCAACAGTTCCTTCGCACGGCTCATGCGAAGATTCGTCAGATACTCCACAAAATTGCTCCCGGTCTCCTCCTTGAACAACTTGCTGAAATAGTAAGGACTGATATCCAGTTCCTTTGACAGCTCATCCAGCGACAGATCTCTGCGATAATTTTCCTGTATGTATTCCTGCGCCCTTCGCACCAGCCGGTTTTCATGCTCATCCTTTTTTGTGCGGATATTTGCCGCGCACACACGGAATTTTTCCACAAACCAGCCGCGCAGCTCACGCGCCGACTGTGCCTGCATGATCTCCTTCAGATAGCTTTCCCGCTCATCAAAGTGGTAGGTCATTCCACCGTTCAAATATGCATCACGCTCTGCAAAAAGCACAAATTCCAGTGTTTTCAGCCGTACACTGTCTGCCTGATCGCCGTAGTTTTCCAGCATCCAGTCAAAATACCGCGCCGCAGCCCTTCCACACTCTTCCACCGTTCCGTTCTTTAACATATCAAACAATTCGTTCTCCAGATCCAGACGATAGCCTTCATCATAGCGGCACTGGATCGGCAGATCATCCACATGCGCCACACTTCCGGTCGAATGATCCAGCGCCTTTAATGCCTCCTCATACGATTCCATACTGTCCATGAGCTTGCGGATGGAACCGATGCCGATGCGGAACGAAATATCGGTCTCCTTTTTGAGCTGTCTCGCCAGCGCGCGGCATGTGTCGATCATCTCGATTCGCTCCTCATAAGTGACACCCTGTTTTTCACACGGCAAAAATACCGGAACCTTGTTCGAGATCACAGCGCCTACCACACAGTTCCATTTCTCCTTAAGAAGCTCCCGGAACTTCTGATAACTTTTCTGCATGCGGACACTCGCACCCACCGCATTGGTCATCTGCCTGCCCTTCTGATCATCACCCACCACGAAAGCGAGCATACATCCATAGTCCGTCTGCAGCCCCAGCAGATTTTTATAGTTCTCCACATCCTCCTGCGCATATTCGTTAAACATTGTCGCGTAGATAAACCCATTTTCTATGATCGGCGTCACCGTCTCCATCTTTTCCCTGATGAGCAGGTCATCACTGCGTTTTTTCCGGCGCAGATCGATCTCATCGATCGCACGGCCCATGACCCCGCAGATCGCAGCTTTGTCAAACGGCTTTGTCATATATTCCAGCACACCGAGATTGACCGCCTCCTTCGCATAATCAAACTTGTCATAGGCGGACAGTACAATAAATTCTGCAGTCTGATTACTCTTTTTGATCTCACGGATCGCATCGATCCCGTTAATACCCGGCATCTGAATGTCCATGAACACGATATCCGGACGATAGATCTCCGCCAGCTCAATGACATCGCGCCCGGTGCGCGCCATCTCAATCTCACACTGATCCGGAAAATTTTTCTGTATGATCATTTTCAGGGAATCTCTCACGATACCTTCATCATCAGCCAGCATTACCCGATACATCGCTTTCCTCCTCACCGGAATACGGGATCGTGATCACGACCTCCGTTCCCATATTTAATCCTTCACTGTAAATATCCATTTGTGCCTGATCATTGAAAAACAGGTTCAGACGTTCGATCACATTGCGCATGCCGACACCGTTGGAATTTTCTGACGGCGCTTCCTCCGCGATCTGGCCGGAAAGCACCTGTTCGATCCGTTCCTTTGTCATGCCGGCACCGTTATCCCAGACACTGATGCAGATACGATCATCTTTTCTGCATACAGTCAGTTCTATACGACCTTTCCAGTCAATGTTGCGGATCCCATAATTCACCGCATTCTCAACAAGCGGCTGCAGGATCATGCCGGGAACCGGAACATGATTCAATGCCTCATCCACGTCCTTTTCAAACAGGATCTCACCGGCAAATCGTACATTTAATATGTATACATAATTGTCCACCAGCCGGATCTCTTCCCCCAATGTCACCTGTTGGTTATTTTTTCGTACATTGTAACGGAAAAACTCAGATACATTGAGCAGAAACTGTTCCGTTTTTCCGGCATCCTCCATCATCGCCAGTTGGGCTCCCGCATTTAATGTATTGAACAGGAAATGCGGATTGATCTGAGCCTGAAGGTATTTCAGCTGCGCATCCTTCAAATGACTCTGCATCATGAGTTCGCGTTCCTTGAGCTGACTTTCACGCTCCATCGTATCGCGCAACTGCCCGATATAATCACGGATACTCGTCACCATCTGGTTGAACGCACCGGTCACGATACCGACTTCATCCATCTGCCGCACCGGGAGCTGAGCGATCTCAAAATTTCCTTTCGCCACCTCATCAGCCGCATCTGCCAGACGTCTTAACGGCTCCGTGATCGAGCGTGTGCTCATAACGATCAGACTCGCATTGCCGACCAGCACAAGCACCAGTACAATGATCGTGATCAGCTCCATATAGCGCAGCGACTCGACAAGTGCCCGATAAGTCACGGAATTGTTTTTAAACTGCTGGTTATTCAGGCTGTAGATTGACGTATTGATCTCGCCATATAATTCCTTTGCATCGCTGTATAGCGCCGCATACTTCTCCACATTGCGCCCGCGCTTCGCCTGAATGATCTCTCCGGTCAGTTTGAGATAACTCTGTGACAGTCCGTATATATTTTTTTCGGTCAGAAGCACTTCATTGTCTGTCGGCTGGCGATTCAGGGTGTCGATCAATTCCCTGTAATCCTGCTCCTTGCGATAGTAATCCTCCATAGCGTCAGAGCTTTTCGTGCTCAGGTATGCAGTCATTGCCAGCTGCAGCGCATCCAGTCCGTTGGAAAGGTCATTCAGATTGACATTACTGATATAAACGTCTTCCACACGTCCCATCATCCGGCTGATCGTGGCATAGGTAAACATGTTGACCAGCACAATAAAGCACGACGTCATTGCAAACAGAGCAACCAGCTTCTGACGAAGTGTCATACTCATCCATTTTTTTCTCATGGCCCCTTACTCCTGCTGCTTGCGCTTTAAACGCTCTTTTGCTTCCTTCGGTCTGATCAGCTGCACGTCCACCGCCGTATAGCCGTTTGTATATCCGGTCTGCTCATACTCATCCAACGCCTCGACGCACGAGCGTCCCATCTGCTTTGTGTCCGGGGTGATCGTGACAGTGACAATATTTTTCGCCAGTGCATCCAGTATCTGATCGGAATCATAGTAGCCGAGCAACTGTACCGCCCCGACCTTGTTATAATCAACCGCCGCCTGATAGGCACACTGTGTATACACTTCGCTCAAACAGACCAGAATATCCGGAATCTGCTCCGCATCCAGAAACACGTCCCGGATATATTCCTCCGCACTAAAACTGCCGGAATTGTCCACCTGTGCAGCCTCCACCGTGACCTCATGTGTCTCTTCGATCTCTGTCTCCAGCGTTTCACGAATACCAAGCAGGATCAGGTTACGGCTCGTGTCATTCGGGTTATCTTCCGTGAGTACGAGCACCTTTTTCGTTCCCTCTTTTTCGTTTTCCTGCAACAGATCCTGAATCTGTCTGCCATATTCCTGCCCGACATGGTAATTGTTCGTTCCGACAAAGCACTGCCGCTTGCTTCCGCTGCAGTCATTAAACACGGTGACAACAGGAATATCATTGTCAATTGCTGTATTGATACACGCGATCGTCTCCTCCGTCTCATCTCCCCTGACAATAATGCCGTCCACAGAGGCCTGTACCGCCATCTTCATGAGCTGATGCGTATCGTATTTCACGGCGAGACTGCTCCCGAAGCGTTCCACATAAATGCCCCGTTTCTCACCCTCCGCCTTCGCGCTGGCATAGATGGCATCCCACAGTCCGCTGTCCTCACTTCCGGTGATCATCGCATAATGCTTGTCATAGGTTGTGATCTGCTCGATCTCTTTGCTTGTGCCGTTATAGATCAGTGAACCGCAAAGCAACAGCCCGAACGGTGCAAGAATGAATACTGCCACAAGCAAAAAAACAGCTGCTTTCCTTTTACTCATAAAATCCCCTTTATCAAAATTTCCCCTATAAACCAGAATACACCTGTGGAAACCACAGGCGTATTCTGATCCTTAACATCTGTCCTGTTTCGGACAAATCATATCATTTTTTTTCGTTTTGTGCAAATCTTATGCAAACGGATTCTCGGTCGGATAAGGAAGTGATGCCGGCTGGTTGTAGTTGAGATCCTCTACCGGTACACCGATATATTTGAATACCTCGAATAATTCCTTTCCGTAATGACCGAATGCAACTGCTCCGTGATGAGGATAGTTCTTCTCGATCAGCACGTGACGGTAGAAACGTCCCATTTCGTTGATCGCGAATACACCGATCGAACCGAAGGACTTTGTTGCTACCGGAAGCACCTCGCCCTGTGCAACATATGCACGCAGCTTGCAGTCAGCGGTAGACTGCAGACGGAAGAAAGTGATATCTCCGGGTGCGATGTCTCCCTCTAAGGTTCCGTTTGTCACCTCGATCGGAAGGCTTCTTGCCATGATCATCTGGTACTTCATCTCGCAGCTTGCAAGCTTTCTTGAGCATGTATTTCCGCAGTGGAAGCCCATGAATGTGTCGGTATGCTTGTAATCGAACTTGCCCTCGATGGACTCTTTGTACATATCCTTCGGAACAGAGTTGTTAATGTCAAGTAATGTCACAGCGTCCTGGCTGATGCAGGTTCCGATGAACTCGCTTAAGCAGCCGTAAATATCTACCTCACAGGATACCGGGATACCTCTTCCGGTCAGACGGCTGTTTACATAGCAGGGAACAAATCCAAACTGTGTCTGGAATGCAGGCCAGCACTTTCCGGCGATCGCAACATACTCACGATAGCCCTTGTGCTCTTCTACCCAGTCAAGTAAGGTCAGCTCATACTGAGCCAGTTTCTCAAGGATCTCCGGCTTCTTGTTTCCTGCGCCGAGCTCCTTCTCCATATCTGCTACAACCTCAGGGATTCTCGCATCACCTGCATGCTTGTTGAATGCCTCGAACAGATCCAGTTCAGAGTTCTCTTCGATCTCTACGCCAAGGTTGTACAGCTGCTTGATCGGTGCGTTACATGCAAGGAAGTTGAGCGGTCTGGGACCAAAGGAGATGATCTTTAAACCGGACAGACCGATGATCGCTCTTGCGATCGGCAGGAAGTCATGGATCATGTCTGCAAGATCGTCTGCATCGCCAACCGGATACTCAGGGATGTATGCGCCAACGTTGCGCAGTTTTAAGTTGTAGCTTGCGTTCAGCATACCACAGTATGCATCACCGCGGCCCTGGCACAGATCATTCTGTGACTCCTCGGCTGCTGCCACGAACATCTTCGGTCCGTCAAAGTGCTTTGCGAGCAGTGTCTCGGAAATCTCAGGTCCGAAGTTTCCAAGATATACACACAGAGCGTTACAGCCTGCTGCCTTGATGTCCTCAAGTGCCTGAACCATATGGATCTCGCTCTCCACGATACAGATGGGGCACTCGTAAATATCATCCTTGCCGTACTTTGCCTCGTACGCTGCGATGAGTGCCTTTCTGCGGTTCACGGATAAAGACTCCGGGAAGCAGTCACGGCTGACTGCGACAATACCTACTTTTGCTTTGGGAATGTTGTTCATTTTTTTATCCTCCTATTTTTTATTATTTCACAGAAATATTCTCTCCGACAAGACCGATATGTGATCCTTCCGGAAGGCCGCCTTCTGCATGCCCGATGAGCCATTTATTCTTTGCAGTGATGAGCTGATCCTCCCAGCCCTCATGCTTCTCCTCCAGCGGAAGGTTTGTGCCCTTCGGCAGTACAATTGCTACCTGAAAACCCGCACCGTCCACGCTGCAAGGCGCATAGTGGAGTGTTGTTGCGTACAGTTCAACCGCAGTTCCCTTCGGCAGAAGAAATGCCTCTATCAGCGACGTATCATATGTAAAGTCCTTTGTGATGTCGCGCTGCAATCCGACTAATAAAATCGCATCGGTGCCGCCCACATTGATCTCTGAAGACCGGTGATACTCCAGCGCATTGAGCAGATGGTTCTTTCCGTTGCAGTACCCGATCTGGATCGGCAACTCGCCGTATGTTTTTGACTGCAGCTCCGCAAATACCGGAACAGCCTCCAAAGCCTCCACCGAGGGCTCATATATAACACCCTCCGGGTTCGGCGTATGCTCGTTTAATGCCTGAACCAGACCTGAGAAATCAATGTTCTTAATTATTTTACCATATTTTCCGAAAGATGGGTCAGTAACTTTTTGAATATTCATCTTTTTTCCTCCTTACTGAATGAGACCAAAAATGGGTTTACATGCCGGATAGATCTGTCTGAACTTCTGATAGCGCTCCTCATATTTTGCGGCAAGCTCCGGTTCCGGCTCAACCGTATCCACAACCTTAACGATCTTTGCCGCAGCTTCCTCTACATTCGCATATTCACCGCAGGCTACCGCTGCCAGCATCGCACCTCCCATCGACGGGCCTTCCTCATTGGCAAGGACATCCACCTTGATGTTCAGCACGTTTGCAATGATCTTTTTCCACAGCGGGCTCTTTGCTCCGCCGCCGCAGATCTTTGTCCGCTCGATCGGAATACCGAGAGAACGCGCCACCTCCAGAGAATCACGCAACGCAAACGCAACGCCCTCAAGCACCGCCTGCGTCATATCCGCACGTGTGGTGTCCATCGTCATACCAATAAAGGTCGCACGAGCATTCGGATCATTGTGCGGAGACCGCTCTCCCATCAGGTAAGGCAGGAAGTAAACATGGTTCTCGCCCAGTTTTTCAATCTGCTTTTGCTCCGCTGCATAATCTGTCGTTCCGATGATCTCGTCCATCCACCATTTATTGCAGCTTGCAGCGCTCAACATACAACCCATCAGATGATAATGTCCGTCCGCATGTGCAAATGCGTGGAGCGCATTGTTTTTGTCCACACCGAATTTCTCAGAAGAGATGAATACGGTTCCGCTCGTTCCGAGGGAGATATTGCACTGTCCGTCGCCAACTGTTCCGGTGCCGACTGCTGCTGCCGCATTGTCGCCGGCTCCGGCTGCCACCTTTGTCGTCTCCGGGATGCCAAGCTCTGCGGCGATCTCGGGAAGCACACAGCCCACGCTCTCATAGGACTCGTAAACAGTTGCCATCTGGCTCTCGCTGATACCGCAGATGTCAAGCATCTCCTTAGACCAGCAACGGTTCTTTACATCAAACACCAGCATGCCGGATGCGTCGGATACATCCGTGCAGTGTACTCCGGTCAGCTTATAAGCAATGTAATCCTTCGGAAGCATGATCTTTTTAATTCTTGCAAAATTTTCCGGCTCCTTGTTCTTCATCCAAAGGATCTTCGGTGCCGTAAATCCGGTAAAGGAAATATTTGCAGTGTACTCTGACAACTTCTCCTTGCCGATCACATTGTTCAGGTAGTCGCACTCCTCCGTCGTGCGTCCGTCATTCCATAAAAGTGCCGGACGGATGACCTCATCATTTTCATCCAGCACCACAAGTCCGTGCATCTGTCCGCCAAAACTGATTCCTGCCACCTGACTCTTGTCGCAGTCTGCCAGAAGTTCCTTCAGGCCTGCCATCGTCTGCGCAAACCAGTCCTCCGGCTTCTGCTCTGACCAGCCGGGATGCGGGAAATACAACGGATATTCCTTTGATACGATTTTTTTGATCTCACCTGACGCATCCATCAGCAACAGTTTCACCGCTGATGTGCCGAGATCCACTCCGATATAAAGCATATGTAATCCTCCTGCTCACGATTGTTGTACGGTTGATAGGTGTACATCTATGTACCGTGCACATTTTGCGTGCACGTGCACGGTCATGTTATATATATTCTACATGACAAGCACTCATTTTTGCAATACATTCACACAATTTTTTTAGTTTTTCTCTCATTTTTGTAAAAAACAACCAATAAAATGGCTGTATTTTTGGTCATTGTTTCAAATGTTACTCGTGCACGTTTATTGACTTTTAAAGTCAGCTCATGGTAAAATTTTTAAAGATATGCCGGAGGAACGAATATGACAACACTAAAAGAGATTGCTGATCTGGCGGGAGTCTCACGCGGCACGGTGGACCGCGTATTAAATCACAGAGGCTCTGTCAATCCAAAGACGGCCGAGAAGGTCATGAGCATCGCGCAGGCGCTGAATTACCAACCCAACCGCGCCGGAACAGCGCTTGCCGCACAGAAAAAAAAATATAAGATCGGAGTCATCGTATTCGGTCGGAGCAACCCGTTTTTCGACGAGGTCATGCGCGGCGTCCGGGCCAAATCTGATGAACTGAAAAGCTATGGGATCACGACGATCATCCGTCGCGTGGATTTTGATGTGCGCGCACAGCTTGACGCGATCGACGAACTGGTCGCAGAAGGAATGAGCGGCCTTGTGCTCGCGCCGTACAATGACAAAGCGATCTGTGAGCGCATCGACGAGCTGGAGGAAACCGGTATTCCCGTCGTGACGGTCAACACGGATATTGAGGGATCTCACCGTATGGCATATGTCGGAAGCGACTATTTCCGGGGCGGCTGCATCGCGGCCGGACTGTTTGCTCTGTCTGCCTCAAACGACCTTTCGCTGGGCATCATTACCGGTTCAAACAGTGTGCTCTGTCACACAGAGCGCATCCGCGGACTGCAGAACACGCTTGCCGACTCCTACCCGTACATTCACGTAAACGGCATACTGGAAAACCATGATGATGAGATTGAAAGCTACACGGTGACAAAACAGCTGCTCACGGAGTATCCGCAGACCGATGCACTCTTTTTTACCGCTGCCGGCATTTACGGCGGCTGCAAGGCAGTCATCGAATCCGGTCTGCACCCGCGCATCATCACCTTTGACGAGATTCCGACCAC
>JBJEML010000026.1:0-3411 GCA_051879675.1 Lachnospiraceae bacterium
CCGAATCTGCGATTGGCCATGGCACGCATGTTGAGGCTTTCCACACAGACGACATCGTACTGATTGGCTATCTCAGTCGAGCGTTTGTGCAGGTGATCGAGTCTCTGATGCGCAATGTGTCGGTGGATCCTGTTGACCTTCCGGAGCTGTTTCAAATAATTACTGGATTTCTTCTCCAGCCTCCGGGATCCCTGCATACGGGACAGCCTGCGCTGTGCCCTGGCCAGCTTGCGCTGGCTCTCACGATAATATTTGTGGTTCGATCCAATGTGTCCGCTGCTGTCTGTATACAGACCGTCGGAAGCATAATCGAGTCCGACCGCATTTGTCCGGTCAGCAATATAGGAACTGACCGGTTCTTCAAATGCAAACAGCACAGAAACATAATAGGTTCCGTCTGACTCCTGGGAGATTGTCGCTGACTTCAGCACCCAGCCATTGCCGGGTCTCCGGTGGATCACGGCTCTGACATATCCGATTTTGGGCAGACGGATGCTGCGGTCGGATAAAGCAATCGTGCCGTGCTGATTATTGGTGGTATACGACCGGCGGCTGTGTTTTGCGGACTTGTACCTTGGAAACCGGTTCTTCTTTCTGCGGGATTTACTGAAACGGTTTCTGAAGGCAGCCTGCAGATTGAGCTGGACATTTGCCAGAGCCAGGCTGTCCACCTCTTTCAGGAACGGATACTCTTTTTTGTACATGGCAGGCGTAACCGCTGCAAACTTTCCCGCAGACCGGTAGCTCTCAATCTTGTCGGAAAGCATGAGATTCCATACCTTCCGGCAGCAGCCGAAGGTTCTGGCAAACATAACTGCCTGTTCAGTTGTCGGGTACAGTCTGTACCGAATTGCCCTGTCTGCCATTTTTCTTCCCCTGTGACTGAATATACTGCCTGATGACATCAGCGGTCACGCCGCCCGTCGTAAGAAGACAGAAGCTCTGTGACCAGAACATTTCCTTCCACAAAGATTTCCGGATCGCAGGAAATTCCTTCTTGATCAGTCTGCTGCTTGCGGATTTATAGGCGTTGATGAACCTGCTGATCTCCGTGTTGGGCTGTCCCCGAAACAGGATGTGGACATGGTCTGTGTCATGATTCCATTCTTCCAGCGTTATGTTATAGCCAGGGGCAATCCGCTCAAAGATTTCTCTCAGGCGGTCGGAGATCAGATCATCAATAACCTTTTTCCGGTATTTCACACACATGATCAGATGATAATGCAGAATGAATACCGAGTGATTATTCGTATCGAATTGCATTATATTTATTAGCCTATAGATTATGACGACTGATTTATGTTTTTATGATAGTACAAGAAAGAACGGAAGTCAAGGGAATGCCGTGTATACCGCAATTCATCCCGCCACCTGTAGAGGTGAGGGACTTCTTGCTCACGGCATGTTAAAGCAAGAACGTTGGAAAGCAATGCGTCCTTTTGAATGAAATTCAGTACAGCGGCAAGACGGCAGACCTTTTCAAAGGTATCGCGGACAAATCCCAATTCACGGGCTTTTCTGCCAAGGGTCATTCTGTCAAATTGCATCATAGTCTGTTACTCCTTTATCTATTATATACATCAGATCTTTTGGTGCATACAATTTCCATTCTCCGTGCCAGACGAAGCCTTGGTGCGCATTTGATAAATAAGATTTTCCTTTCGGAAGGTGCGATTGGCACATGGTGAAAAAACGATCTGAGAGACCGAGGCTGCCTGCAAAGGCGGACAGAATATAGCCCGTTTTTTGATAGAGAAATCCGCTGTCATACTCTGCGAGGCAGGCCATAAGCGATGATTCATCCAGAGCGGGGATCAGAGCAAGGCATCGCAATAGTTCTTCCAGTCCACCGATTTTCTCAAACAGATTGATGGAATCAATCACCGTCCGTTCCAGCGTTGTAACACGGGTATCGTTTATCTCTGCGATACCGCCAGTAATACGGGGGGTAATTCGTCGGTATGTCACGCCATCGTATTCAAAATCCCGGAACCGCGTCTCGCTGGTCACTTGCATTTCGTAAAAGACCTGGTTGCTGTAACCATAAAACTCAAATGCGCTATGATAGGATACGGAAGCATCATTACTGATGTGAGAAGCGATTACATAACGGTTTACAACGGGCTGCCTGGTTTCAAGACTGATGGCGACATACAAATCCCGCTTTACGCGCTCGATGTAACCTTTCTTTTGATACTCATAACAAAGCCACTTTGCCGCCGCTTCACTGCCAGTGATATGCTCCAGATCGTTTTTGCTGAAACAGCCTAATTCAAGTAACTTCTCATAGTGCTTCATAACACATACCTCACTAACAGTAGATATTATTGCACATAAAGTTAGGATTTACAATCTTATTGAGTATATTTAAAAATTAGATTTGGAAGATATCCGGTCCGTGATAAAAAGGAGCCGGTATTTCTACCGACTCCACACGCTAAAAGCATTTGGCAGGCGTCGCCGCTCCTGCATCTCTTTTAGCCCAAAGGGCGCGTGTTTGCAACGAAATTTACCACCTCAAATGCTTTATAGCTTCTCTTATGTGATCCTAATGAAAACATTTCACGAAGTCAAATATCTATACAAACTCTTTCCGGCTTCGTGCCATCCTGTCTGCAACTCTCCAGATACTCGTCTACGGCACTGTGGAAATCGCCGGCCAATTCATTCACGTTTGTCCCCTCATAAGAAATCAGCGAACGGATCCCCTGAACTTTTCCGTAGAACACGTTATCCTCTTCTGAGAATTCCATGCTTCCAATATACCCTTTATAGTTCATCCAATTTTTCATCTTAGCCCCTTCTGCCCAGTTCGCTTAAACCCATCTGCCGGATTTTGGATCCCATGTCGTATACGAATTGTCAGATTCGCTCAGGAGTGATTCCACAAAATCCCTGATCCGAGTCATAGCTTCATCCTTGCCTTTACAGAATTTACATTCATGAAATGAGCACCTCCAGATAAGTTCTTACAATGGATTCACACCGCAGCATTTTGGCATACGTATACAGACGGTCTATCTGCCGATCCGGTCTCCTCAGGTAGTTATGAAGTATCTCTGATGTTTCGTGAACCTCTCCACCTGAATAAAATTCAGATGGAGCTTCCCAAGGAGCGGCGTGCTCCTTGAAGAAACATGACGGGGCCTGATACGGAACAGTTGCGGGCGGTGACGGTTTGCGCACATCAGCGGCACAGTGCTTTACACTATATCTCCGGCCGCGGTCGCCCCAACAGGCACCGCTTTTATCCGGCACACTCTCTGCGCTCTGAAAGCCTACGAAACTTCCGCAAGCTTCCAAAGCGTAGACAGCGTACACTCGGTTCTCTTTCCCAGTTCGGGGATTTCTGCCCTGAGCCGGGTCCATGCCTCAGATGACATGGATTTCTCCATCGCACGGAGGAAATAC
>JBJEML010000027.1:0-3390 GCA_051879675.1 Lachnospiraceae bacterium
TCCCCTGGCACCGCAGGTACCTAAGAGCAATTTACACACAAATTTGGACTTGACTTTCCTAATTTGGATATTCACGCCAACAGTAACGCTACTAGTGCCCAAATCCGCATCTGGTGTTCAGCTTGTAGCTAAAACTACCCAGGATTTTCGAAGCGCCACCAGCAGAATTTATATTAAATATCCAGAGCGGCATCAGCTCGTAGAAACAGAAGTTGTTTTTTCAGAGGATGAAGGATATGCATTGGCGAAGCAGGACGACAGTCTGCACATTGAATGGATAGACGATCATCACGTATTGGTCTCTTTCCAGGGAAGAACGTATATGGAACCGTCGATTAAAATAATTGAGTACTGATAATAGGCGGATTATCAGTACTCAAATTTTTTTACTGTTGGAAATGCAACCAGTATGCAAATACATCTATGCAGGCATCCTTTACATCCTTATTACTGTGAAGTACTTCGATAATCCGGTGCCAGAGAACATGCCGATACTGGGGGATCTGTATCACGTGCTGCTGTCGCAGGAAGAGAAGGAAGCACATCATGTGGCAACCGCTCTTGAGATTTACGTCAAAGGATCGCTGAATCTCTTTAATCACCGCACCAACGTGGACATCAGTAACCGTCTTGTTTGCTACAACATCAAGGAACTTGGCAAGCAATTGAAAAAGCTTGGGATGCTCGTGGCACAGGATCAGGTCTGGGGCAGAGTGACGGTGAACCGGCAGGACAGGGCGCAGGAGAGCATTTCGGCAATGCCAGTTTCTATTCCCGCTGGCGGCAGAAACAGGACCTTAAGAAGCAGTATGCCGCAGCACGCAAATCCGGAGCGGTGACAGGAAATCCAGCTTCTCAGATTTTCCGCTCAGTGTCTGGAAAATCTTCGGAATCCGGAACGGTATCCAAAGAACTTAAGGACATCGGGGCAAACATTCAGAAGTTTATGACAGAGCATCCGGGGATACTGCTGACATGCAGCATTCTGGCCCCGAAATACGATATTCCGGAGATTTAATCCGGCGGGCAGCACATGCTGCCCCCATACATCTGAAACAGGCCGAAAGGCCTTCTTATATTGACAAGCAGGGCAATCCAGAGTAAACTGCGAGCGCAGGTGCGAAACTTTAAAAAAATTTCAATTTCGGAAGTGACGGTATGAAATATATTGAAAGACCAGAATATATGCAGCGGCTTCTTGATCTTATGGGGACCCCGGATATCAAGATCATTACCGGAGTGCGCCGCAGCGGCAAGTCTGAATTGATGAAAGCTTATATCCGCAGAATCAGAGAGATGCAGCCAGAGGCCAACATTATCTTTGTGGATTTCTTTGACCTAAAATATGAAGGATTAAAGGAATATCATGCTCTGTATGATTACATTGAAAGCTATTATGCGGCCGGAAAACAGAACTATGTATTCGTGGATGAAGTGCAGCTGTGCGATAGATTTGAGCTTGCGATCAACAGCCTGCATTCTTCCCGGAAATATGATCTGTATATCACCGGTTCCAACGCGTTCCTTCTAAGCTCCGATCTGACAACGCTGTTTACAGGGCGCTATATTGAGATCCATGTTTTCCCGTTCAGCTTTGCGGAATTCTGCCGCTACTATGCAGAGGAACAGGACAAAGCAAAGCTCTTCGATGAATATGTGATCAAGGGCGGTCTGGCGGGCTCCTATGAATACCGTACGGAGAGAGATCGGACAAACTATATCAGAGACGTGTACGATACGATCATCAACCGGGATCTGGTCACGAAATATCATTTGCCGGACACAACGATGCTGGAGCATCTGGCAGAGTTCATGATGGATAACGTATCCAATCTGACATCCCCCAACAACATCAGTGATACCCTGACGGCAAATGCGGTTGCGACCAATCACAAGACTGTCGGAAACTATATCAGATATCTGTGCGATGCGTATGTTTTCTATGGAGTACGCCGATATGACATCCGCGGAAAGAAATACCTGAAGACTTCCGCAAAATACTATCTGAGCGATACCGGCATACGCTTTGCCAGACTTGGCAGGCGGAATCTTGATTATGGCCGGATGTATGAAAATATTGTCTGCATCGAACTGATGCGGCGTGGCTTCGAGGTTTACGTTGGAAAGCTGTATCAGAAAGAAGTGGATTTTGTTGCCGTCCGCGGCGATGAAAAGATGTATATCCAAGTAAGTGACGATATATCGCGGCCGGAGACCTTTGAACGTGAGTATGATCCCCTGCTTAAGATCAAAGATGCGTATCCCAAGCTTATTCTGGCCAATACCAGGCATGAGACCTATGACTATGAAGGCATCAGGATTCATAATTTATCAGACTGGCTGCTGAAGATTGAATAAAGGTAGCAAGAGAGTGATGGAATTAAGCAAATCGGGATTTATGGAGGCACTTGTGAAGAAGATCATGAAAATCATTGGATGTGTATTACTGACAGCGATTATTCTTGTCACAGTGTTCCTGCTCTGGAACTCAATGAAACCTGCTGTACCAGGAAACTATGAAACGGCAGTTGAGACCGGCGGCGAGATCGAAGCACAATATCTGGCTCGCGGTTCTCATGAAGTGAAATACACAGAACAGAAGGTATTGGAAAATTATAAGAAGTACGAAGTCTATTATCCTGCTGATCTGGAAAATGACAAAAAATTATATCCGCTGATTGTCATCAGTAACGGAACCGGTGTGAAGGGGTCCAAAGCGAAGAAGATGTTTGAACACTTTGCCTCCTGGGGCTTCATTGTAATCGGTAATGAAGAAGAATACTCCTGGAACGGATTCTCTGCGGAGATGAGTCTGAAATATCTCTTAAGAGAAAATGAAAACAAAAACAGTATCTTTTATCAAAAGATCGATACAGAAAATATTGGCGCTTTGGGACATTCCCAAGGTGGTGTCGGAGCCTTCAATACAGTCACGGATACTAAACATCATGCTATCTATAAGACGATAGTTGCGGAAAGCCCAGCGCATCCGGAACTGGCAGCTTCTCTTGAATGGGATTACGATGTTTCGTTGGTCAATATACCGTTTCTAATGGTAGCCGGAACCGAAAAATCCGATGCGGAACTCGTATGCACCCCGGAAGGAATGAACAAGATCTTTGATTCTGCATTAAATACTCCGTTTAAAGTGATGGCCAGAAGAATCGGCGCTGAACACGGAGAGATGCTTTACAGTGCGGATGGTTATGTGACAGCGTGGTTTATGTGGCAGCTTCAGGATGATGAACTCGCAGCTGGGGCTTTTACGGGAAACGATCCGGAAATAGCCCGTAACAGTCTGTATCAAGACCAGCGAATCGAATCAACTGCACATTGACAAATTCCAGTTGTGCGCCCAGCCAAGGGTGTGTAGCCTAACCGGTGGGAGTC
>JBJEML010000028.1:0-3367 GCA_051879675.1 Lachnospiraceae bacterium
TTCTCACAAAGTCTTTTTACATAAGCTGCATCCTCACCGGCATCTTCACGAATTCCGTGATTCACATGCACTACGGCAAGGTGAAAAGGAATCTGTTCCCTGATCTGAAGCAGCATAAAAAGGAGGCAGACAGAATCTGCGCCCCCTGAAACTCCTGCAATTATGGTATCCTTTTCTTCTATCATCCGATACTTTTTTACATAATTAAGAACTTTTGCAATCATAGTATTACTATAGCCGAATCAGATGTAAAAATAAAGTCTTAATCTTCCTCTTTTTTCCAAATACCGATCACCATTACCGTCATGTCATCGCGGATATGACCCCTGCACTGATGAATGCAGAAATTTAAAATAGAATTTGCCATCTCTCCCGGATTTTCCAAATCGCTGCTGCCAATGATCTCCGTAAGCATCTCCTCACCGATTCCCTGTGAGAGGGCATCCAGAATTCCGTCGGAGAGCATAATCACATAATCACCATCTATCAGTTTTCTGCTGATGATTTCCATATCCGGCTTTTGAAAAATACCCATGGGAAGATTTCCGGCAGAGATTCTGTCAACCAGATGCTGTCGTTTGATATAGGAGCTGGAACTCCCCACTTTCACAAAACGGCACTCTCCGCTGTACAGATCGATACTGCACAGATCAAGGGTGGACATATTTGCATTTTCCTCTCCGGAAACCAGAGAACTGTTGATCATCTGTATCGCTGTTTCTATCTGAAATCCCGCCTCCAAAAATTTCTGCATCAATTCCACCACCATGGTACTGTCAGCGCATGCCTTTTCACCGGAGCCCATGCCGTCCGACAGAATGGCCGTCTCATTGCCGGCACCTGTCTCAAAAAAAGCATAATTATCTCCCGAAATCTTTTCGGTTTCTTTTACCGCAGCTGCTACTCCGGTGAGTACATGGTACCCTGCCTCTTCCACATAATAAAAAGTTTTCCACTCATCCGCAACAAAAAAAGGATTATCTCCCGCACATACCAGACGGATATTCAAAAGTACCGATAATAAATCTCCTATCTCCTCTGAAGAAAGTGTATTTTTCTTAATGTTTTTCATGGAAATGGACACTTCCATCCTTCCCAGCTCATTTTCAATCAAGTATAAATTTTTAATCTGTACACCAATCTCCTTAAAAGCATGCGCAATCTGACGAAAGCGCCTCTCTCCGATCGGTTCACAATGTCTCGCCTCATCCGCTACACTGGCCATGATTTGCGCCATTCCCTGTAAATGCTCTGCCATCAGGCTTTTATTTTCCAGAAGCTTTCGCCTCCATATGTAATCATTTCTGTTTTCCTGAAAATCATTCTCTATGCAATCGCTCTCATTTTTTGTTTCCATAAAGCTGTCAGCCAGCTCTCTGATGGAATCCGCATATGTGAGCAGCTTGCGTCTTCCATACTCAGGTAATATGCTTTCAAAGGAATCCTTTCCGTTTGTTACATTTTTTTTCATATCCTTACCTCTCTTTCCGTCACGGTAGTGTCAAATACTACCTTCTTTTTTTGTTCTAAAATCCTTTAAAACCTTGATTTATTGGAGGTTTGCAAATAAAATGAGCAATTACCTCCTTTTTTTGGTATAATGTCTATCGCCAAACAAACAAAACACGAAAGGATTTAATTGCTCATGGACATTATACTTTATTTACTTCAATTCATTCAATACCAACATAAACAAATTTGCTGGCTTTTAAATTTTATCTGTAGATATATCCCGCTCAAGCAGTGGGCTTTCGATGATTCTCATTCTCCAAAGTATCAGAAGTTCAAAATTGATAAACTTCCAAAGATCATCTATTACGAGAAATGGGACTACAACGATTACATCCCTTACATCGAGTGGAAGTATGGCAAGAAAATCAAACCGGTCAGTCGCCGGTCTGCATGTGATATCGACGATGCGTGCACCTGCCCCCGCTGCAATGCTCCAAAATCTTATCTCTACAAGAATAACGGCTCTAAGGGTCAGATCCTGTGCAAAGTCTGCTCCACTGCATTCTCTCCGGATGAAAACCGTTTTGCAAAGTCCCACTCCCTGAAATGCCCTCACTGCAATCACTCGCTGGTTCACAAGAAAGACCGCAAACACTTTGTGATCCACAAATGCGTCAATCCCAAATGTCCTTACTACCTTCACAATCTCAAAAAGGTTGATAAGAAAGATCTCAAAAACAGCTACGGAAAAAACAAATATAAACTCCATTACATCTACCGGGAATTCCAGATAGATTTTTTCCGCATGGATCCCAACAGTCTTCCCAAGCACGCTTCTTCACTAAAGTTCACCAAGCACGACCAGAACGTCATGTCTCTCTGCCTTACCTACAAAGTGAATCTTGGATTATCACTTCGTAAAACAGCACAGGCACTCAAAGATATCCACGGCATCACCATCTCCCATCAGCAGGTAGCTAACTACTGCAAAACCGCTTCTGTCTGCATAAAGCCCTTCGTAGACAACTACGATTACGAAACCGGAAAGGTATTTACTGCCGACGAAACATACATCAAGATCCGTGGTGTCAAAACCTATATCTGGTTCATCATGGATGCTGCCAAACGCTCCATTATCGGCTATCAGGTATCTGATAATCGTGGCGTGGGTCCATGTATCCTGGCAATGCGGATGGCTTTCCGTCATCTGAAAGAACTGCCTAAAAACTTCCAGTTCATTGCAGATGGATACAGCGCATACCCTCTTGCAGCCCAGCAGTTCTTCCATGAATTCGGAGAAAAATTTAAATTCGAGATCACACAGGTAATCGGTCTTACCAATGACGATGAAGTCTCCAAAGAATTCAGACCGTACAAGCAGATGATCGAGCGTTTAAACCGTACATACAAGGCTTCCTATCGCAAGACCAATGGTTTTGATAACATCGATGGTGCCAACTACGATCTCGCCCTCTGGGTTGCTTATTACAACTTCCTAAGACCCCACAAACACAACAACTATAAAGTCTTAAACGAAGTAGAAATGTTGTCGCAGGCTAACACAATGCCGGACAAATGGAAACTGCTGATCTTCCTTGGTCAAGAGACAATCCGAAGCTTACAGACCGGCGAAGCCGCTAACTGTTCTTAGATTCCAAGCCCGAGGTAACAACCCAGCCACCGCAAAGCGGCTTGCCCTTGATGGCACGAAAAAGAACTGCTACACTGCTGTGAATGACGGAGAATTACTAACTGTTCTTGAGTTCTTCGCCGTCGGTAATCAACCCCCAGCAGTTCTTTTTCGTGCTGTCAAGGGTGGCGGTAAGCTACCAAAACCTAAAATATCTACAGTTTTCAAGGTTCATCTGAGCCTTTTTTCTTCGTCTCAGTTTTTCATAGGTCATTTGACACTATC
>JBJEML010000029.1:0-18768 GCA_051879675.1 Lachnospiraceae bacterium
CTGAATATGTCCTATATGGCACTCATCACACTGCTTGTGTTTAGTATTGCATTTCTGATCATGTATCTGTGGCATACTTACAGGCGCATCTGGCGGATGAATCGCATTGCACACAAGTATATGGAGGGAGACCTGTCGAGTATGATGGAGGATCTGTCCGAGGATGAACTCGGATTTTTATCGGCTTCCTTCAATTATATGGCGAACGAGCTGAATACGCTGGAGGAGGATCAGCGCAAGTTTGTTTCCAATATCTCGCATGATTTCCGATCTCCGCTGACCTCGATCAAGGGCTACGTGGAGGCGATGCTCGACGGAACGATTCCGGTGGAGATGCAGGATAAATATCTGAACATTATCATAACGGAAACGGAGCGTCTGACAAAGCTGACGAGCGGTCTGATCGAGCTGAATCAGTACGGTGGGCACGGAAAAACGATCCTCGACAAAACGGATTTTGACATTAACGAAGTGATCGGGCAGACAGCGGCTACCTTTGAGGGCGCATGCAATGCGAAACGCATTGTGCTGGAGCTGGTTTTGACCGGAGACGAGCTGTTTGTGCATGCGGACAAGTCAAAGATCCAGCAGATCATTTATAATCTGACCGATAATGCGATCAAGTTCAGTCACCATGATTCATCCATACGAATAGAGACACATGTAAAAAATGAGAAGGTATTTGTCTCTGTGAAGGACAGTGGCATCGGTATCCCGAAAGAGTCGATCGGAAAGATCTGGGAGCGTTTTTACAAGACGGATCTGTCCCGCGGAAAAGATAAGAAGGGAACCGGAATCGGACTGGCGATCGTAAAAGAGATCATTCAGGCACACGGGGAAAATATCAATGTCATCAGTACAGAAGGAGTCGGCACGGAGTTTATCTTCACATTGCCGTTTGTAGATGATACGGAATAAAAAACAGGCACGTAACTGTGAAAAAATCGACAGTTACCGGAGGGTTTTTATATGGCAGATGATTTTCAGTTTATCAAAGAGACAAGAAAAGAGAAACCGATCAACCGGAAACGACTGTTTCGTCATATCATAGAGACACTGGTCCTGGCGGTCATATTCGGGTCCGTTGCCAGTCTGACCTTTGTGGTGTTAAAGCCCAGATTGGAGCAGTATTTCTCACCTGAGGAGCCGCCGCAGGTTTCCTTTGTGGAGCCGGAACCGGAGGAAGAACCGGTCAGTGAGGAAAAGGATAACGATGAAAACGATGCAAAGGCAGAGACGGAGACTGTTATCATCGAAAAACCGACGCCCATGGATCTGAGGCAGTACCAGTCGTTGCAGAATAAGCTGTATGCGGTAGGACGCGAGGCAGATAAATTTATCGTCTCTGTGACCAATGTGAAAAATGATACAGACATATTTAACACGACCTACGAGACAAAGGGAATCGGTTCAGGTGTGATCATCGCGGATACCGGCGAACAGCTGCTTATTCTGACAGAAAAAAAGACGATCGCGGGGGCTTCCTCCATTCGTGTTACCTTTGTGGACGGTGAAACTGTGAAGGCCGAACTGCAACAGTATGACGGTAACACGGGAATTGCCGTGCTTCGTGTGAAAGCGGAGGATGTTTCAAAGGAAACGAAGAAACAGATCTCGGTGGCGACGCTTGGCAGCTCTGTCGCTATCTCTCAGGGCCAGACCGTGCTTGCGGTCGGAAGTCCGATCGGAACGATCCATTCGATCCTGACCGGTAATATCACGTCCAATCGAAATACCATCTCGACGATGGATTGTAATTACACGATCTTTACGACAGATATGGTCGGAAGTGCGGATGCGAGCGGTGCGCTGATCAACACCAACGGGGAGATCATTGGTTTTGTTCTGCAGGATTACAACATGCAGAAGGAGCAGACGACCCTCGCAGCGGTATCCATTTCCGAACTGAAGGGCGTGATCGAGCTTCTGTCGAATGATAAGCCCGTACCGTATCTGGGCCTTCGGATCAGCACGGTCACTGATGAGATCGCAGAGGATTATCATATGCCAAAAGGCGTATATATACGTGATGTGGCGCTGGATTCTCCGGCGATGCAGGCCGGTTTTCAGAGTGGCGATGTCATTACCGGAATCAATGGAGAACCGGTTGTCGCAGCAGAAGATTACGAAAAGATTCTGCGCGGGCTGACAGTGGATGATGTGGTTCACATCACCTATGAGCGTCAGGGTGCGGAGGATTACATTCCACTGGAAATTGATGCGAAGGTGGGCGTTTTAGAATAAAAAAGAAATATGAGGAAAAAGAAATGCATTTTATTGGAGAACTGCGTGAGGGAGAGCGTATCAATGAGATCTACCTCTGTAAACAGAAACAGACAGCACTGACAAAGGCGGGCAAACCTTACGAATCACTGGTGCTTCAGGACAAGACCGGAACACTGGATGCAAAAATATGGGACCCCTCATCACAGGGAATCGAGGAGTGTGACGCCCTCGATTATGTCAATGTCATGGGAGATGTCACCTGCTTTCAGGGCACACTTCAGTTGAATGTCAAGCGACTGCGCAAGGCATCTGAGGGTGAATATGAGCCCAAGGATTATCTTCCGGTGAGCGAGTATGATGTAGAGGAAATGTACCGCGAATTGCAGAGCTATGTAAAGAGCTTGACGAATCCTTACTTAAAAAAACTGGCAGGGGGACTGTTTCTGGAGGATGCGGATTTTGCAAAACGTTTTCAGTTTCATTCCGCGGCAAAGAGTGTGCACCACGGATTTGTGGGAGGACTTTTGGAGCATACATTAAGCGTGACAAAGCTTTGCGCTTTTTTTGCAGAGCGCTACCCGATCTTAAACCGGGATCTTCTTGTGACGGCTGCGCTGTTTCACGATATTGGAAAGCTGGAGGAGCTGTCTGCATTTCCGGCAAATGATTATACAGACGAGGGACAACTGCTCGGACATATCGCGATGGGTATGGAGATTGTTGGCATGCGCATCCGCATGATCGACGGATTTCCGCGCAAGCTGGCAAACGAGTTGAAGCACTGTATTCTGGCACATCACGGAGAGCTGGAGTACGGATCACCGAAAAAACCGGCGATCCCGGAGGCAGTCGCGTTGAATTTCGCAGACAATCTGGATGCCAAGATGGAGACGATGAAGGAGCTGTTCGCAAATGTGCCTGAGGGAAATACTGACTGGCAGGGCTTTAACCGGCTGTTTGAGTCGAATGTCCGCAGATCAAGTGTGTAAAGATAAAAGATATGTCGGAAAGCCGGAGAATTTCGGTCTGAGATTTTCCGGAGCATGAAATGAATGTATGGAGAACATAGATGCAGAAAAATGATATGATCGAATTAGAGATCACAGATATGGGCGTGGGCGGCGAAGGAATCGGAAAAGCGGACGGTCTGACCTTTTTTGTAAAGGACGCGATCATCGGTGATACGATCCGGGCGCGCATCACCAAGCTGAAAAAAACATATGGTTATGCCAGAGTGGAAGAACTGGTAAAGGCCTCTGATCTGCGCTGTGAGCCGCGCTGTCCGCAGCACAGAAGGTGCGGCGGCTGTCAGATCCAGGCGATGGCGCCCGAAGCGCAGCTTGCGTTCAAACAAGAGAAGGTCCGCGGCAATCTCATCCGTCTGGGTGGGTTTGCGGCGGATTTTATTGATGCAGTGATGGAGCCGATCGTTGGGATGGACGAGCCTTATCGCTATCGCAATAAGGCACAGTTTCCGATCGGCACCGACCGTGAGGGAAACCCGGTGGCGGGTTTTTATGCGGCGCGGACGCATAGCATCATTCCGGTGACGGACTGCCTGCTGGGCGTGAAGGAGAATCGCACGATTCTGGAAATGGTGCTTGATTATATGCGGGAAAACGGCATCAGCGCCTACGATGAGACGACCGGAAAAGGTCTCATGCGCCATGTGCTCATCCGTTATGGATTTACGACGAAAGAACTCATGGTCGCACTGGTCATCAACGGGCGAAAACTGCTGGCGCAGGATGCACTGGTAGAGCGTTTGTGTACGCTTCCCGGCATGAAAAGTATCTCCATTAACATCAATCAGGAAAACACAAACGTGATCCTCGGCCAGGAGACGACCTGTATCTGGGGTGAGCCATATATCACAGACTATATCCACCTGCGGGACTGCAGTGACGACCGCTTCGCGTTGACGGATACGGCCGTGGCATTTCAGATCTCACCCCAGTCTTTTTATCAGGTGAATCCGGTACAGACCGAAAAGCTCTATTCGCTGGCGCTGGAATACGCCGGTCTGACCGGGACGGAGAGCGTCTGGGATCTGTACTGCGGCATCGGAACGATCTCGTTGTTTCTTGCACAGAAGGCGGGACAGGTCTACGGCGTGGAGATCGTGCCGCAGGCGATCGAGGATGCGAAGCGTAACGCCGCGCTCAACGGCATCACAAATGCACAGTTTTTCGTCGGGAAAGCGGAGGAAGTGTTGCCGGAGTTTTATAAAAGGAATGTGTCAGACGCAGAGTCTGGAGAGGAGAAGGGCGGAGCTGGGGTGTCAGGTATGGGGTGTAAAGGAAAGAATGGCGATGAGGCAGTGTCTAGCACGCCGGCAGCCATGACAAATACGCCCGCAGGTGACATGTCTCACCCGGATGTGATCGTGGTTGATCCGCCGCGCAAGGGCTGTGATCCCGCCTGCCTCGAAACGATGCTCAAAATGCAGCCGGAGCGTATCGTCTATGTGAGCTGTGATTCAGCCACACTGGCGCGTGATCTGCGCATCCTGTGTGATGGCGGGTATGAGTTAAAGAGGGTAAGGCCGGTGGACCAGTTCGGGCATACCGTCCATGTGGAGTGCGTGACACTGCTCCAAAGGAAAGATATCTAAAAATCCTTGAATTTAGGCACTTTGAGAGGCATATCGTGTTTTCACAAAGTGAACGAAAAGAGAAGAAAAAGGCAATTTCTAATGGAGTGAATGTCCAAGTGGTTGTGAGAGTGTAGTTCGGAAACACAAAAATCTATCGTTAATAATTTCATCAAAAAACTAACATTTAAATAAGAGTAACAAAGTGGTCTGAGCCGCTTATTTTCAAGTGTATTTGGAAATAAGCGGCTCTTTTGCGTTTAGTAACGAGAAAAATGCGCCAGTGACAGAGCTTGTTCTGGAGCTCTCGTTACGAAGATTATTAGGAGGTAATTAATTTTATGAAGAAAAAAGAAGAATGGTATTCTTTTTCACAACGAAACAATGGAGCTGTGGTGGAAACAGATATCAGAATGATTCCTTTATCGGAATTGCACGATTTTAATGGGCATCCCTTTAAGGTAGAAAACGATATGGCATTGTTTGAACTCATGCAGAGTATCGAAAAAGAAGGTGTGATTGTTCCGGCGCTGGCAAGACCAAAGGCTGGTGGTGGTTATGAACTGATTGCAGGTCATAGAAGAAAGGCTGCTTGTAAATGGGCAGGAATTGATGTGATGCCTGTGGTGATTCGTGATTTGGATAATAATCAGTCGGTGATTGCCATGGTTGATAGCAATCTACAGCGAGAACATCTAAAACCCAGCGAAAAAGCATTCGCTTATAAGATGAAGCTGGAGGCAATGAAGAGGCAGGGGGCAAGAACGGATTTAACTTCTTCACAGGTTTGGCAAAGGTCAACTTCGTCACAAGTTGTGACAGAAACTTCGGATCAGGATGGACTGGCGTTGTACAATCCAACTACGAAGGCTTATGCATTGCAATCGAATTATGATGTGGATGGCAATTGGTGTATTACGCAAGGTGATATGATTTCTTCCAGCGTCAGATCAGACGAATTGTTAGCAAAACAGGTGGGAGAAAATCGCATGACCATACAGCGTTATATCCGCCTCACCAATCTGATACCAAAAGTGCTCGATATGGTAGATGAAGGAAAGATTGCTTTTACCATAGCAGTAGAGCTTTCCTATCTGACAGAGGAGCAACAGTATGAGCTTTATGAAGTTATGGATATCGAACAATGTACGCCTTCATTGTCGCAGGCGAACCGTATGAAGCGAATGAGTCAGTCGAAAAGTCTTGATATGGATGCGATGTTTTCCATACTGGAGCAGGAAAAACCAAACCAGAGAGAACAGATTAAGCTTCGGACGGATTCTGTTGCAAAGTATTTTCCGGAGGACTATACACCGAAACAGAAGACAGATTTAATTGAACGGCTTTTGAAGGAATGGTATGAGAAGCAGGAGCGTGAAAAAAAACAGGGTTCTGACAGTAGCCGGGGCAGAGCAAGATAACAGAATGGAGGTAGTGACAATGAGCAGAGATTTATCTTTATATGAAGCAATGGGCGGTACTTATAGGTCAGTGGATGGTATTTAATATCCGAATATCGATGTGGATGTTATGCATTCTGGAATGGATTCAGCTATAACAACCTATGATATCGGGAAATATGGTCATCTGTGGATTTCTTATATGAAAGAAAATCATCCTGACAGGTATCGACATCATATTAGGTTGGGACAGCTTCAAATTAAGGCAAAGGAAGTAAATGAGGAGGCTTATGAGATGTTAGATAGGATTGTAGAGAGGTATCTGGCAAAGCATAAGCCGAAAGACAAGCATTCCACTATGGAAATGTGGAAAATACGAGAACAGGCAAAGATGCTTGCGGAGGAGGTTATTTATGGAGAGATTGTTTACCAATATCACTAATGAAGATTTAACACAAAACAACAACGATTTGAACACCGGTTGTTATGCTCTGTTTGATATGGATGATGATTGAGATGCAAATTCATATAGTTGTATGACGGACTGTCTTACAAAAGGGTTACTTGTATGAGGAAATAACCGAATTTGTAAGACAGTTCTTTTTATTTGGGAAAGGGTGTCATACAAAGGTCTTACGGAGTATGTCAAGGCTTTGAAGCAGAAAACAGTCCGCTTGCGGGCTGTTTTTTGTCTTTCAAAAGCCGGGAGAAGCTGGGGCTTGGGGATGCCAAATCCCCGACAAGTTCTGCCCTGTATATACAGGGCGGAACTTGCTCTACCTTATGCGACGTATCCGGAGCCTATGCCGACTTAGGTCGGCACGCATCAGCGGAAAGAGGATTTTTTATGGAAAATGATGCGGTAGCTTTAGCAGGATTTTTTACAGGGGATGTGATTAGCAGATTTCTGTAAGACGAGTGTATGACAGAGTTCAAGATAATCGGCGAGCAGATGTAACGAGCCGCTGGAAATTTCTGTGGGAGATATTCACGAGCGGAGCGAGTGTATCCGTGAACAACCATAGGGGAGTGAGCGTAGACCGGAGGGAGGAGCGAATGCGACGGCGAAAAGCGTCTGCCGTATCCGGCAGTTTAATAATTCTATTGGAGTAGCAATTACAATTTTATATTTTGTAGGTACGAGGGAGCAGGTGATTTATTGCCTGCTTCTTTTCATGCCGAAATGGAGGAGTTTATGAGAAACAAAGATAAAAAGAAAGAGAATATGGTTCTGATGTCCATGCGTATATCCTCAGAGGATAAGGAACAGATTGAAGAAAAAGCAAGAAAGACAGGGCTTAGCACCTCGGAATATATCAGACGGTGTGCATTGGGAAGAAAGCTACCCTGCTATGGAGATACCAGCTTACTGAAGGAATATTCCATGCAGCTTGGCAAGATTGGTTCTAACTTGAATCAGATAGCAAAGCACTTAAATGGCGGTGGTAATTTTTACAGCGTTTATTATGAAGTGAAGGAAGCTATAAGGGAGCTGCTTAATTTGAAATTCAAAATACTTCCGGTATTGGAGGATGTTGCCTGTGGAAAGAAACGCAGGCGTAAAAGCAGAGAGGATGGTGAAGTTAATGGCGATTTTGAAGCATATTTCAGTGAAAAATAGGTTTTATTCCTCGGCGGTGGAGTATCTCACCTGCCGGTTTGATGAATATACCAACAAACCAGTTTTAGACGAAAAGGGAAGAATACAGGAGCGTGAGAATTATCTGATTGCAGGTGTGAATTGTGAGGCAGACAGCTTTGGTGCGGAATGTATCGAGGTTAATCGTCTGTATGGCAAGAATAATTCCGTAAAGGATGTGAAGGCGCACCATTATATCATCAGCTTTGAGCCAAATGATCCGATTACTATGGAGCAGGCATTGGAATTTGGCAAGCAGTGGCTGGATGCATTTGCACCGGGACATCAAGCAGTGGTGGCAGTGCATCCCGATGGTCATAATGGCAGTCAGAATATGCACATTCACATGGTCATTAATTCCGTCAGAAAGTATGCTGGAAAGCAGAGCAGATGGCATGATAAGCCTTGTGAGTGGAAGCAGGGCTGTAAGCACAAGAGCACTGGGAAGATGATGTTCCATGCGAAAAAGTGGGTAATGGAGAAGTGCATCCGTCTTGGCTTTGGTCAGGTGGATTTGCTTGCCAAGAAGCATTCGGACAAATATTGGGTGGAAAAGCGTCTGATGAATCAAAATGCCAAGGATGGAGTGGGCGTTACTTCCAATAGAGAGTTGATTCGGGATACCATAGATAAGCTGTTGCCTTTCGTGGATTCTTTTGAGCAGTTGGTGGAATGTCTGCAATTTATGTATGGCTGGAAGATTCGTGTGACGAATAAAACAGTGACATTTTCCACACCTGATATGAAGCAGGGGATTCGAGGAAATAAGCTGGGAGAGGGTTATGGTAAGGCAGAGATTGTGGAGAGAATTGCAAAGGTTGTGGAGGAGCGGAATGTGGAAAAAGAAGCTCGCCGGATTGCAGAGGAAGAAGCAAGAGTGAGAGCAGAAGCACTTGCTCGTGAAGAAGCTGCAAGGAAGGAAAAACAGTTGCAGGAGGAAAGGAAACAGAGAGAGCTTTTTGCACAAAAAAGAAAGCTGGCATTTAGCAGGAATAGTATTCAGCAGGATTATTGTAGAAAGGAGCTTGAACGGGAGGACTGGAACAGAGATTATGTAGATTATTTGGAATCACAGTTTATGAATGTGAATGATGTAGGCGCATTTACAGAAGAAGAACTTACCGCACCGATTATGACCAGAGAAGAATTTGAGCGTCAGCAGGCGGTAGAACTGTATAAAGAAAAAGCTGCCAGAGCAGGAGCACTATGGGATGATGCTTTAAAAGGATTTTCCGGTGTTATCCATAAATGGAAGTGGGAGTATATGGATTATCTGGAAGACGTCAAGTACAGGGATATTGCAGATGTAACTTTGGAGATAGCAAAGGAAGAGATACTTTCGTATGGGGAATTTGCGGAATTAAAGGAAACAGAAGGAAAGGTACAGGAGCAGGCTTCAGATATTGTAGAAGCTTCTAAAATTGCAGCAATTCAGACTGATTCAGTAGATGAGCCACAGGCTACTGTAGTATCAGAGGAAGTAGAGGTTGAAATTCCTAAGATAGAAGAAACAGTACCAGAAGATGCAGAGGTTATTTCAGAGATAATTGATTATACCAAATTGTCGATGGAAGAGCGTGCTTCACTTCTGCCTGTGCCTACAGATGATTATACTACAGAGTATGCTATGTACTGTCAGCGTATGGGATACACAGCAGAAAAGATGAAGAGTATCCGTTATAAGATGACTGTGTATGATGAGTTCTTGGAGGAATACAATTATCGCAAATTGCATTATGGTGTGAGGGATGAATCCAGAACGGTAGCTGCTTCTGAAAAGAATAAGGGAGCGAGGTGATAGATAGGTAAAATTAATATTTCAGAAACATAATACAAGCAATTTTTAAACAAACAGGCATTATTATTAACTTATCAAATTCAAGGAGGTAACGAGAAATGAATGTTACAGGAACTATTAACGTAGGAATGGCAAAAGCAGCAAGATGCATGAGAAATGGTGTAGATAATTGCAAAACTGATGGAAAGATTGCAGAGCAGAAGAAAATAATCAAGGCATTGACCAGAGAAATTGGCAATCTGACAATAGTCAGATTGGAAGCAGGAGAAGAAATGTGTCCTGAAATAATGGAAAGATACAATGCTATTACAAGACTTTATATGAGTTACATTCAATTCTGGGCAGAGCAGGATTTTTCTATTTCTCCGGAAGTGATGGCAAAACAGATTGCAGAGTTTTCCAAAGAACAGAAAGCAGATATGATGATGCATAGGAAGAAATAAACTTATTTTAGCACTACAATCCCATTAAAAATACAAAAAAAGAGTATTTCAAAAAGACAGAAGCTGCCCTCTTATCTGTTGGGTACTGAATAGATACAAAAAGAGAAACATTCATATTTGTAAGCAAGCTTACATATGTCTGTTTCTCTTTATTAGCACGGCTCATGCCCATTCAGATGTTCCCAGCGGGAATCGAACCCACAACTAACGCTTAGGAGCTCGAGATATCACTGTAAATACATACAATGATTAGTCAACCTAAGTTAAGGAAATCCTTGGTTTTCTTATTAGATTAACTATATTCTTTAAAAGCTCATACACTGTAGGTCTGCTGATACCCAGAATTTCCTGAATTTCCTTTACTGTGTAGCATCTTTTTTCTGCTTCATTAACTGTGATTGCCATAAGATTATCTCCTTTGCTTTTTCTTTATCTTAACGCGATAATCCTGGCTTGTCTGCGGGTGAATCTTGGAATAGATTTTTGCAACTTTTCGCACTTTTCTATTCCAATATTATTATATCCAAAGCAGAATAAAACATGAAATACCACATCAGGCAGTCTCTGTTCATCAATAACCTTCTGCATTTGATCACGCAGGTGGCTGTCTCCGATAGGAGAACCAAGGAAAAAGCCAGACACTGCTTTTCAGTATCTGGCTTTTTATTGTAGATTTTTAATAACCTATTCACCTATGGAAGCAAACAGGTGACTGATAAATTCAAATGCCTGAATTGCTTTTTCAAAGCTCTGCCGATTGGATGTGTAGAGCAGATCTTCATGAAGAGTTTCATATCTTCCACGAATTTCATCGTTGAAATGGTGCTTCCAAAGAGCGAAACCGCCAAAGGCATCAACTATTGCCTGAATCAGGAAGAATACCTGAAGGTGTTCCTGTCAGATGGCCTGAATGTCTACTACTACATGAAGTATTTGCTGACAGAACTGACGCAGGCTGTTCGAGCCGATGGAAGTATAGATGAAAAAGATTTGACCTTTACACAGCTCATAAGATCAGCAACATTTATAAAGGAAGCAATTTGGAAAGTGTTGCGTATATTCCAAATCTTATGGCAGATATATCATAAATGCATCAGGAGAATGTATGTGTCCGGTGATTATGTTCTGCACTGTCCGCCGAATATGGCACTGGTGTCCGTTTAGACGGGCAAGCTGCAGGTGAGAATGTTCCTTATTGCTGTAATATGGAAGTAAAACTTCGTGGGAGTAATAATGTTTTTTCTTGACAATCTTCCTGAAAAAGAGTACAATAAGCATAAATGTTAGATACGCCATGTGGCTGAAAGGAGATGTGCATATGCAGGAATATGAAAAACCGGAAGCAGAGGTTGTCATTTTTGAGACGGTGGATGTGGTAGCTACATCGGGAACTTTTGCTGTTACTTAGAGTGTAACACCTTAGGGGTAGTAAAAAGAGGTATATATCGCTGGATATATACCTTTTTTCGTATGAGTAGGTCAAGGTATGTGTGAACAGGCAGATGCTGAAAAATGGGAATTGTTCACAGGTAGGAATTTTATGAACTGAAAATTCTGTACGATACAGTTCTGACTGCAGATTTTGCCGATTTGGAATGCGAATTAGGAGGGGGATTTATGAAGGTAAAGTCAGGATTTAAGCTGATGAAAGTGGGAGTCCAGAATCTGGTTGTGGCAGTGGATGAGAGGGCGGAGAAGTTCAACGGAATGGTCCGCCTAAACTCCACCGGAGCATTTCTCTGGGAGAAGATAGAAAAGGGAAGTGAGAAGGAAGAACTGGTATCTGCCCTTCTTGCACAATATGGAATTGATGAGGAGACGGCGAGAAAGGATCTGGATGGCTTTTTGAATATACTGATTGAAAACGGGATTCTGGAGTGAAAAATAGATGAATATATTGATGGCATTTAATTCGGAATACTGTAAGCCGGCGATGGTAACCATGCACTCTCTGCTCTGCAATCATGACTGCGAGGTAGTCTTTTATATTATTTATTCCAGATTGACCGAAGCAGAAAAAGACAGGATTTCAGAAATAACCATGGCAGAAGGCCACGGCCGGTGCGTCTTCCTTCAGGTGGTGGAAAGCACCTATGCGGATCTGCCGACACTGGAATGGATCTCTCCGGAGACATATTACCGGCTGCTGGCTCAGAAACTTCTGCCTGAAAGTGTGGACCGGATTCTATGGCTGGATGCCGATGTGGTAATCTGCGGAGATATCACAGAGTTTTATCATCAGGACCTGGAGGGGAATCTTCTGGCTGCCTGTTCTGTCATGGATGAGGAGAGTTACTATGCATACCTCAATCAGCTGACGCTGCCTCCGGATGCCAGATATTTCAATGCCGGTGTCCTTCTGTATGATTTGGAAGCCCAGAGAAAGAAACTGGATCCGGATATATATACCCGGTATCTGCAGGTGTTTGGAAAGCGTCTGATCTATGGAGATCAGGATGTGCTGAATGCGGTATTTTACCGCTGCGTCAAATTTGCCGAGCCGAAACACTATAATTGCTCGACCTATGCGTTGGATAAACTAACTTCCGGGGAAAGAAGAAAGGTCTTAAAGGATTGCCGTATCCTTCATTACAACGGGAGTTCCAAACCCTGGAACCCCGGATATTGTCTCGTTTCTTCAGATATATTCCACAGGTATGCATCGGTATTTCCGGAGTTTTCCTATCTGGAGGCTCCGGAATGGGAGAAGCAGGAGAAGAGAGCCAGGCAGCGCAGGCTTTCCTATAAAAGAAAGCACAAGGAAAGCGAGGAAGAGAGGCTGCGGTACTCGTTTGTGATTCAGATTGCCGGAGTGAAAATCCGGGTTGTCCATCGGTACCAGAAGGTACTGATGCACTGCAGAAAGTATATGGTGCCTTCCGGAGAATCGGAGCTTGAGGTGAACTTAACCAGGGAGGATCTGGTCTATGAGAAAAAACAGTATGAGGCGGTCTGTGCGGCAGAAAAACGGGAGAACGGATCGGTCAGTGACGAAGAACTGGAAATATCTGCGTTAAACCGCAAGACTGCAGAGGCGCTTCTTGATTTCCATATACTTCTCATTCACGGTGCAGCGGTGGAAGTGGAGGGGCAGGCTTATTTGTTTTGCGCCAAAAGCGGAACAGGAAAGACAACCCACATCGAATTTTGGAAAGAACTTCTGGGGGAGGCTCTTACCGTGATAAACGGAGATAAGCCGTTTCTGAAGATAGAAGAGGCGGTGACGGTATATGGTTCCCCCTGGTGCGGAAAAGAAGGACAGAATACAAATACTTCCTGCCCCCTTGCGGGGATCTGCCTGTTAGAGCGGGGAACGAAGAATGAGATACGCAGGCTGTCACCGGAGGAAGTATTTCCCCGCATGATGTCCCATGCGTACCGGTTCCGGGATAGGGAAAAAGCAGAGCAGATGATGAACCTTCTGAGCAAACTGGCTGAGATGGTGCCGTTTTATGGATTAAAAGCCCTGCCGGATGTAGAGGCGGCCCGGCTTTCTTATGAAGCTATGAGGACAGAATGATGCGATCAGCGATTCAGGAAGAACTGGATAAAAATGGAATCACAGTCTGCACCACCAGAGGCGACAGCATGGAGCCGCTTCTGGCAAACCGAAGGGATATTGTAACGATTCAGAAGATAGAGCCGGGGCAGCGGCTGAAAAAATATGACGTTCCCCTGTATCGGCGGGATGGAGGGGAGAACTATGTGCTTCACCGGATTCTGAAGGTGCGGGAGCAGGACTATGTGATCTGCGGTGACAACCGGTGGCGGCCGGAATACGGGATCATGGACAGGCATCTGGTGGGAGTTATGACGGGCATTGTACGAAAGGGAAAGGAAGTTCCACTGGATGGATGGAAATATCGTCTGTATGTCCGGCTATGGTGCGGTCTTTTTCCGCTACGTGCCTTCATTCTGTTTTTACGGGATATTTTTGGGAGGATCATGAGGAGAATAAAAAGATGATAACAGAAGAACAGAAGCTGTATTTGAAGATTCTTCGGGGAGCCGTTCTTCGCCTTCCGGCCTCTTATTTCGATGAGATAAACCCGGGGGATGAGGCGGTGAATCGGATGTTTCGTACAGCCTATGCCCAGTCTCAGGCAGAGCTCATCTATACCTGGTTTCTGGAAGAGAAGATAGTGTTGCCGGAGAAACTGAAAGGACAGCTGCAGCTGTCATACGACCATGCCCTGCACAGGGAACTTCTTATGAATGCGGAGCGGGCAAGGATTTTTGATTTTATGGATGAGCAGGGAATCTGGCACTGTCCGCTGAAGGGAATCCGGATTCAGCCTCTGTATCCGTCAGTAGGCACCCGATATGCGTCGGACAATGATATTCTGGTGGATCCGGAGCACTGCCAGACGATCCGCAGATACATGGAAAAACGAGGATACAAGGCATTTCCTTCAGCTGGAAAACATGACAGCTATTTAAAAAATCCATCGTATCATTTTGAGATGCATTGGAGACTTATGGATGAGACGGAGGAAGAAGATGCAGCGGCTTCTTATCTGAACCGGATATTTCCGAAGCTTCATAGGGTGGAGGATAATAAATTTTTGTATGAGATGACACCGGAGGATTTTTATCTGCATTTTCTGGCTCATGCAGACCGTCATTATCAGAGCAGCGGAACCGGTATCCGGTATATCACGGACACTTACTTTTATTTGAAAGAATACGGAAAGAACATGGATTGGGAGAAGCTTGGAGAGCTTCTGAATCAGCTGGGTCTCTCTAGATTTGAAGAGAGGATCCGGACTCTTTCGGATAAACTTTTTGCAGGCGAAACTCCGGTATTTGATTTTTCGGAAGAAGAGAAGGAATTTCTGTCCTATATGTTCCGGTCCGGTTCCCATGGAAGTGAGCAGATAAGTGCTGAGAACAGCATCCGTAAGTTTAACTATCGGGCACGAACGGGAATTGGGCGAAAGGCAGAATATATCGCCCGGAGAGTGGTTCCGGATCGATGGTGGTGGAAAACAAATTATCCATTTTTGTATAAATACAAGATATTGATTCCTTTCTTTGTAGTTTTCCGCCTTGTGAGAGGTACATTCCGCTCCACTTTTGCAAGAGAGGAACTCAGACAGCTGCTTTTCCGGGGAAAGGAACCAGATGAGAGAGATTCATAAAAAAATTGCAATTCTTTTAAACTCGGATCAGAAAAAGCATCTGCTTCTTCTGTTTTTTGCCATGCTGATGGGGGCTCTTTTGGAGACCCTTAGTGTGACCCTGGTAGTTCCGATGATACAGGCAATCCTGGATCCGGAACTGGCAGAGAAAAACCGGTATGGAGGGGGCATCTGTGCAAAATTTCCCATGGTCCGCAGGGATTCCTTTCTTGCTTTCTGCATCGGAGCCCTGATTCTGGTGTTTATAATTAAAAATCTGTATATGTTCTGGGAACAGAAGCTTTGTGCGGGATTTTCTTCCGATTGCAGCAGGCGCCTGAAAAACCGGATGACGGATTTTTATATGCATCGCTCCTATGAACATTTTCTGACAACCAATTCCAATGATATCTTCCAGCTGGTTGTGAATGATACATCTGCAGTTGTCTCTATTATCCAGGCGATTCTGACGATTCTGACGGAAAGTGTCATCGCCATATTTCTGGCAGCGGCTATCTTTTTTATCAATCCTTTTATGACAATCTGGGCCGTCTTTACTATGATGGTGGTGGTGGCAGTGATTCTGACCGTGATACGTCCCCGAACCGGTGAAATTGGAAATCAGGTGATTCAACACAATATCCGCAGAAACAGCTGGCTTGTACAGGGATTAAGAGGCATTAAGGAGATAAAAACACTCCGGACCGAAGATTATATCGTGGATCATATCGAACGGGAGGCGGAGATGATCTCCCGTCTGGAATGCCGGAATGCAGTGTATGCTTCGATTCCGCGGATGTTTGTGGAAACCGTATGTATCTGTTCCATGCTTGGTTATCTGTATCTGCTGGTGATGTCGGGAGTGGAACTGGAACAGGTTCTGCCGGCAGTCAGTGCCTTTGCCATGGCAGCGGTCAAGCTGATGCCGGCGGCAGTCCGGATCTCGGCAGCCGTATCCCTGATTCACTATCGCAAAAAATCATTGGACCGGATTGTAGGAGCATTAGAAGACGCTTCCGATGAGAGCTGCCATGTATATGGAAGCATCCCGTGCCGGACGGTGGAACATGAGATGGCGGATATGCTTTATATGAAGGATCTCAGTTACCGTTATCCATCCGGCAGCAGGTGGATTCTGGAACATGCAAATGCAGCATTTCCCCTTGGGCAAATCACCTGCATCATCGGGGAGTCCGGCGTGGGAAAAACAACACTGGCGGATCTTCTTCTGGGTCTTCTGACTCCGGATTCCGGAGAAATTTATGTAAATACAGAAGGAAAGAAGGAAATGAAAGTCGGTTATATTCCCCAGAATTCATTTATGCTGGATGATTCGATTAAGGGCAATATTGCCTTCGGCCTGGAGGATCAAAACATGGATGAGAAGAAGGTTATGGAATGTCTTCAGGCGGTTGGACTGGATTCCTTTATCAAAAGTCTTCCAGATGGACTGGATACGCCGATTGGGGAAGGCGGCATCCGGCTTTCCGGCGGTCAGAGGCAGCGGCTTGGGATTGCCAGGGCGATTTACCGGGATTGTGATTTCTTTATTCTGGATGAGCCGACAGCCGCACTGGATAAAGATACGGAATTTATCGTGCTGGACACCATCAGGGAGATGGCAAAGAAAAGGACATTTCTGATTATTGCCCATAACATCTACACCATCGAGGCCTGTGATGTGGTGTATGAGGTGGCGGGCGGGACGCTTGTGCCTGTAAAGGAGAAAAAATGGTAAAAGTTTCGGTTATTATACCTGTTTATAATGCGGAAAAGTATGTGAAGGATGCACTGGAGAGTGTAATGGCGCAGAGCCTTACGGAGATAGAAATATTGGCAGTCGATGATGGATCAACGGACCGAACCGGGGAAATCCTGGAGGATTACAGCCAAAAGGATGAGCGGATTCGGGTGATTCATAAAAAGAATACCGGATATGGGAATACTATGAATGTAGGAATGGATCATGCCCGCGGCAAATACCTGGCAGTTCTCGAATCGGATGACCGGATGCTTCCGGATATGCTGAAAAATCTCTATACGGTGGCTGAAACCTTGCAGACGGAACTTACCCGGGGGGATTTTATTCGCTTTTATGAAGAAGATGGCCGGAGAATAGATAAATATTGCCGTGCCTGCCAGAAAGGAATGTATTATAAAGTGTGGGACCCTCAGAAAGTAGAGCCGGCTGCCTTTCGAGGAGCTGTCATGACCTGGTGTGGAATTGTAAGGCGTGATTTTATTGAAAAATGGCATATCCGCCACAATGAGACGCCAGGAGCATCCTATCAGGATAATGGTTTCTGGTTTCAGATGATATGCCGGGCCGGTAGGATTGTTTTTATAGATGAACCTGGGTATCTTTACCGGACGGATAATCCGAATTCATCGGTAAAACAGAGTGACAATATATTTGGAATAAATGAAGAATATGCATTCATCTATAGTTTTCTGTTCACTCGTCCGGAACTTCATAAATTTTTGCCGGTCTACTGGTGGAAAAAATATGAAAATGCGTTGTTTACGATTCGGCGGATTTTGCCGGAATACAGAAGCTTGTACGCAAGACATATGTATCAGGAATTTCAGACTGCACTGAATAAGGGAGAGCTTAACAAGGATTATTTCAGTAAGACAGATTGGGATGAGGTGCAGATTTTGCTGAAAGGACCGGAAGAATACTTGCAATATAAAGGCCTTTTGTGAGCAGTAACAGGAAAAGTGATTGATTTTGAAAAGTGCCTGTATTATACCTGACTTCTGTCGTTTCTCTCAAAATCTGGTAGCTGGCATTTGGAATTGAGTCATGATTTTTAAAGGTTCGGAATACAGGGAAAAAGTTCGCCAGAATACTCTTTATGTGATACGTCATAGTAGATTAGTACAGTTTGTTGAACCGCAGAATGGAGCAGATGAAGATTTTGTTAATGTAAAGTTTACTCTTAAAGAAGGGCAGTATGGTGTGTTCGCGCATGAATACAGACCTGGTTTTCTAAATGCGGCTAAAAAGGTAGATAATGGCTGCTCAATAACACATTTTTCGCATAAAATCCTTTTAAATACTGAGTTTTCTGCCCAAATAGATTATAATAGAGTGCAAGGAAAACAGATAATTCTGTGAAAAAAGCTTGCACTTAGGAGAAAAACTCATGTATAAATTCGAACGATATCGTCAGATTGGACTTGCAGATTTTAACCAGCCGCATCTGCAATACATCAGGCGTGATCGGAAATATCTAGATGAATTCCTGGAAAAGGAATGTGAGCTGACTCCGAAACAAGCCGCGCGACTGGCTGTCATAGCAATGAATGTGGATCGAATATACAGATCCCTTTTGCGCTTATTTTTCGATATCGTTTTACCAAGGTTCAAGCAGCATAATTTTATGCTGATATTTATACAAAACACTCACAAAAAGGAATCGGTGAGTTGTTGAGCATTCATTAGTTATGATCTACGAAGTCATGAAAGTAATGTACAAACTGCGTGTACTGGTAACCGTCAGGATTATCCTTTTTATAATCTACCCACTGATAGAAAAGGTTGGC
>JBJEML010000030.1:0-68066 GCA_051879675.1 Lachnospiraceae bacterium
AGGTTCGTCAGAAACCTCTTCGTGTTATCTTAAACGGTCTTGGAAAAGACGCTGCACAGATTATTTCCCGTATCAACGGATTTACTTTTGTTGAGACAAAGTATGATTACAAGGAAGCAAAGCTGAACATCGTATACGAGAAGGCATATTCTGATGGTCTTCGTGCAACCGTTAAGTGCTATGGTGCTGACGATGTTCAGGAAGGTGTAGCTATCATGCATATGGAGAACGTAGGTGTATCCATTACCGGTAACTCTACCAACCCCACACGTTTCCAGCATCCCGTTGCAGGAACCTACAAGAAGGAGTGCATCGAGCAGGGCAAGAAGTACTTCTCAGTAGCATCCGGCGGTGGTACAGGACGTACGCTGCATCCCGATAACATGGCTGCAGGTCCCGCTTCTTACGGCATGACCGATACTTTAGGACGTATGCACTCTGATGCACAGTTCGCAGGTTCTTCATCAGTTCCCGCTCACGTAGAGATGATGGGTCTGATCGGTATGGGTAACAACCCGATGGTAGGCGCTACCGTTGCGGTTGCAGTTTCCATCGAGGAAGCTCACAAGGCCGGCAAGTGCTAATTGAAATCAAATATTGACTTGAGAGAGTGATAAGACGAGGACTTCCTGCACCGGATCGGTGTGGGAAGTCTTTTTCGAAGGGACAGTCTTTGTTGAATTATACTTTACGTCAAGTGTTATATTTGATATAATGCTTTTGACGACTGGGTGTGGCTCAGCTTGGCTAGAGCACTTGATTTGGGATCAAGAGGTCGCAGGTTCAAATCCTGTCACCCAGATGAAAGTGGTGAGGGGAGCGCTCCCCTCACTATATTTTTGAAAACAGATATGAGGAGACATAACATGCAGATGGACGGAGATACACGCAGAGCACAGATGATAAAGCTGCTTCAGGAGGCAAGTGAGCCGATACCGGGCGCGAAGCTGGCAAAGCAGATGGGCGTGAGCAGACAGGTGATCGTGCAGGATATCGCGCTGCTTCGGGCAGTGGATAAAAATATCTTATCCACAAACAAGGGATATGTGCTGTTTCACAGGACCCCGGATGACCATACGCGCTCGTTTCACGTGCGCCACACGGATGACCGGATCACGGATGAGCTGAATACGATCGTGGACTGCGGCGGAAATGTGAAGGATGTGACCGTTGAACATCCGATCTACGGTCAGATCAGTGTGGATCTGATCATCCGCAGCCGCATGGATGTGCAGAATTTCGTAGAGCAGGTACAGAAATATCAGACAAAACCGCTCAACAACCTCACGGACGGGGAGCATTTTCATACGGTAAGCGCACCGGATGAGGCGACGCTTGATGCCATTGGGGAGGCACTTGCGCGCAAGGGATATCTGTTGCCGTAGTCATATGCAGAACGGTACAAGTAGTATTGCGCTTTTGCCGGGTGAAGCATGAAAATAATACTTGCGTGAAACATGCGATTGTGCTATAGTACACCTTGGCTGACAAGACAGCAGACAAGACAAATGAAAAGGCTGTCTGGAAGGGAAAGGGAGTATTATGACGAAAGAATTTTGGAAAAAGCTGGGAAAAGAAATCTTTATTGACGGACTGAGCGGCATGGCGAGCGGTTTGTTCGCGACACTGATCATCGGCACGATCATTGTGCAGATCGGCGGACTGATCCCCGGTGCGGTCGGGGCATATCTGTTCATGATCGGAAAACTGGCGAGCGCGATGACGGGAGCCGGAATCGGCATCGGAACCGCGAAGCGTCTGGGTGCAAGCCCGCTTGTACAGGTATCGGCGGCGACCGCCGGCATGTGCGGCGCGTTTGCCAGCAAGATGCTCGCAGGAACCGTGTTGATCAGTGGTACACTGGATTCCGGCATGGAATTGAGCAATGCGGTACTGTTTGTGGGACCGGGCGAACCGCTCGGCGCGTTTGTCGCAGTCATGGTCTGCATTTACATGGGACGTCTTGTATCCGGAAAGACCAAGGTGGACATTCTGGTCACACCCTTTGTGTGTATTGTATCCGGTTCTGCCATCGGACTTCTGGTGGGACCGAGCATCTCTGCGTTCATGACATGGCTTGGCTCCATCATCAACTGGGGAACCGAGCAGGCACCGTTTGTTATGGGGATCATCGTGTCCGTGCTCATGGGTATCATCCTGACGCTGCCGATCTCGTCCGCAGCGCTCGGCATTATTCTGGGCCTGTCCGGTATTGCGGCAGGAGCGGCAACCGTGGGCTGTTGTGCGAACATGATCGGCTTTGCGGTGGCAAGCTATCGTGAGAACAAGGTGAACGGTCTGCTGGCACAGGGGCTTGGCACGAGTATGCTCCAGATCGGAAATATCGTGAAAAAGCCGGTGATCTGGCTGCCTGCGATCATCGCAAGTGCGATTCTGGGACCAATCTCCACATGCGTGCTGCGCATGACGAACAATGCCACCGGTTCCGGAATGGGAACAGCGGGTCTTGTGGGCCAGATCAATGCCTACCAGGATATGGTGGCAAATGGCGTGGCACCGGGTGTGGTTCTGGTTGAGATCCTTTTGATGCATGTGATCCTGCCGGCAGTGATCGCTCTGATCGTTTCAGAATTGATGAGAAAGAAAGGTATCATCAAGGACGGAGATATGAAGCTGGAAGTATAGATCCGGTACAAGCGAAAACTTGTGGTATATGTAAGGGCTTAGAAACGATTGTTCGTTTCAAAGCCCTTTTTTGCGTTTGATGACGTTTGAGGTAGGTTCAATGTCGTTTTAAGCCGTTTCAATGTCATTTCGCACCATATTTATAGAAATATGAAATAAAAAATGATACAATCATTTAAGACGAAACTGGTCGGAAAAAATCGGAATCTGTCCATCTTTTGCCTGTTTTGATATGGTATTATGATGTCAGGTTTTTTGTTAATAAGTATATTAAATAATGGTGTACTTTTTCGACATGCTTTGTTAGAATAAAGTATGCGATGTAATATAAATCAACATTTCACCAGGGCGGGGGAACAAACATGAACAATAATCAATTATATCCATTTGAGAGAAACCGTTATTATGCGGGGAAGATGCTGACCAGCGCAGACTTCCAGGCAGAACAGACCTACTTTAACAACAAGCGCAGATTTGTAAACAATCTGATGTACGGATCAGGCATTGTCTGCGGTTGCGGTGTGTTCAGTCTGGATGATCTTTCCATTCTGGTCGAGAGCGGTGTAGCAATTGATGGACTGGGACGTGAGATCGTAATTGACTCGTCTGTAGTAAAGAAGCTTTCTGCAATCGATGGCTTTGAGCAGCTGCGTACAAACAATGCGAGCCTTTGTCTGAAATATAAGGAGAGCGAGGTGCATGCTGTTTATGCGGTGAACCAGAATGAATCTGACCGTGAGTATGAATATAACCGGATCAGTGAAGGCTATCAGCTGTTTCTTATGGATACGGAGGATATTCCGGAAGAATATGAGATGGAGACAGAATTCCTGACTAGCGGTGTACTGTTTGGTGATGACCATTTCCGTGTTGAGCTGATCATGCCGGCAACTGCATGCAAGGGAAGCAATATTAAGGTTGTATTGCGTGTGACCAAGCTTTCATCGGAAAACAGAAGACTTAGTTATCACGGAGCATTACAGGTGCCTGCTTTTTACACGCGTACCGGTGAACATGAGGTGGAGATCGGTGTAGAGGATGTGATGCTGGCAGAGGGTGAAGTTCTTGAGCAGGAGTATTGGCTGGCGGCACAGGAAACGGCTGCGCTCGATACCAATGTGATCTTAAAGAGTGGTTCTGCAAGTGCATATGAAGATGATGTTGCAGTTTCCTGCATGACAGGCTTTTCCTTGAAGATCCTTCTTTCCGATTGTAAGCCCAGAGCGCTTGTAAACCGCGAGATCGGCCGCATGAGTCTGGAAATGAAAAATATCGGTGGAACCAGTGAATTTATCCGGTTGGCAGATCTGCGTCTGGTCCGAACGGACAATGCATATATTATTGAGGAAGTTCGTGAGGGAAATATCAAGAAATATATTACTGCGCCTGCGCAGGAGATGTTGCGCAGCAGCTATTTAGATTACTTCGTGAAAGAGGCGGAGCTTGGCTCTGATGAAACAGTTGTTGCCGCACCCAGGGAAAATGAACGGCAGAATGTGCCGCGGACAAATGTGCCTGAGGTTGCGACGGGAGTATTGGAGATTCCGCTCGGGGATCATGCGCGAAAGGGTGATATCCGCTATTCAGGTGAGATCATGCATGGTCTTGGCAAGGGAAATGTATATGTGGATATCGGATATGAGTACATATCAGAGGATGCGTCTTTGGGAGCAAATGCAAAGAGTACCATTTATGGAAATCCGGAGCTGTTTCAGGGAGCAACGGATGCTTCCGTGAATGCCGAGACAGCCGTGAAGATCTTAAATGATAAAGGCAGCTTTGTGGTAGCTGTGAAGCTGCTTGAGAATGTGGAGTGTCTGGTGCTGTCTTACCGTTGGGTAGCTATCAAGTTTCCTGCGGGCAATGATCTGGGTATTCCTGAAGATATCGAGGGCAAGAGTATTGCTGCTGAAACACCTACAGTCGTTATGGGTACAAAGGAAAGCCATTATTTCGGCGTGAAGTATAATCATATGGACAGCTGCAGTCTTGTATATGAGCTCACAGAGCCCGGAAGCGGAGAGATCACAGCGGATGGTATCTACACAGCACCTGCAAAGGAAGGCGTCTATGAGATCCTGATCTACTGCGCTGACTATCCTTCTATTTGTACTTATGCGTATGCAATCGTAAAGAAAAAAGGTTTTGAAGAGTCAGAGGAAGCATAAGGAGGGCTGATAGGATGGAATATCAGTCGCAGAAAATGCGTTTAAAGTGCATACGTGTCATTGAACGAACAACGATCAATGACATCCTGATCTGTCAGGATCTGAGTTCTTCCGATGAGGGACTGTATACGGTACTCGTGGTACATGACCATGAGGTCGTTAAAAAATTTCTGGCAGTATATGAGCAGTCTGAATATGAGAAGGATGCCTCATGTGTGGATAGTTTTTCAGATCAGGGATCCTTTGTGATCGTGTATCCGTATCTGAAGGAGCGTGCGCTTAAGGATTTTTATATGGGGGATTCCTACATGCTCAGTGAGTGTGAGGAGGTCTGTATTAATACGATCCTTGCCTGTATTGCTGCCGAGATTCCGTATCCGATCCTTTATCTGATTTTAGAGCAACGGCAGTTGCATCTGGCAAAGAACCATAATGTTTATCTTGGTTATGCGATCCGATTGGAAGATCTGGATCCCAAAAAGACGGAACGTGACTGCGCGGTTCAATGTGCGAAGATCTTAAGAGAACTTCTGAAACCAAAGGCATCACAGAAGGCGATCAGCTATCAGCTGCTCGACAAAAAAATTGCAAAAAAGAGTTATCACCGCTTTACGGAGTTGTATAAGGATATCCGAATCGCAGCAGCACCGAAAAAGCGCAGAGGATTGCTTGCAGGTATCCGGGCATGGTTTGCAAGAAACAAAGATCATTTGTTTCATGTGTTGTTCTGGGTGTGTATCCTGTTGGTTCTTCTGGTGATCGCAACCTTTGTGACACAGGCAATCTTTGGTGATATTCCGTGGTTGCGTCTCTTTATCAACGGTTTTAAAAAGATCGGAACAGAGTCGCTGCTACAATAAATTATATCTGGAGAAATATCGAGTATGAAAAAAAGAATTCCGATGATCATCGGTCTTGTATGGTTGCTGATGGCCACAGCGCTATACGGTTATTTCGTCTGGAACGGACAGCCGGACGGGATCTACACGTATGACAATGACGGTTGTACGGTGAACCGAAAGGTTTATGTTTCAGACAATGAGAAAACAGACGGATTCATTTATGAGCTGGATCTGTATGGAAACGTGACAGATTTTTTTGCTGCCAACGAATTGCAGGATCACGCGCAGATTCGTGAGATTGCTACGGATGGCGAAATACTTTATTCAGTCATGGAAATTCCGGAGTCTGTTTCTGAGAATTCACAGCGGGAATATGTGATTCTTGCATTTGAAAACGGACTTCAGCTTGCCCGTATGACGCCGTATCTTTCTTTGTATGAGAATGAGCGGCTTACAGATTTTTCGGTAGATGAAAATACATGCTATCTCTCTGCCGTTACAGCAGATGGAGAGGCGGCATGTGTCTATGAAGTCCCGTTACAGCAGCTGACAGATCCGGATACGGCTGTGCAGAGTCAACTTGAGCTGGAAAGTTCTCTGCGAAAGGAGGCTGCTCCCGGACGGATGATTGTGGAAGCCGCGTATGAGATGGGGGGACTTTCGATCCGGACGGACGCAGATCTTGTTTCCGGACCATTTGCACCGGATGACAGTATCCGTTATACCTATTCGCTGTGCCATATGAGTTTGGGACAGCTTATGGCACTGCATGGGAACTATCGAATTTACTGGTTGATCACAGTAGCGACAGGCTGGCTTTTGCTCTTCCTGTTTTATTTGCTGTTAAGAAATCATAACCGTGTGATCTATACGGCGATCGTTGTGGAACTTGTTCTGCTTGTTGTCGTTTTCGGAGGTCTTGGTACACTTGTAAATAAGCAGGTGAAAGTCGAAAATGAAGCCAAAACCAAGTGGCTGAGTGCCGTGTTGAATGATGTGTTATATGATGTCGGGGATCTTTCGGCAGTTCCTTTTTCTGATGACACTTTTTATACAAGTGATGAATATGCGCAGCTTATGGAGCGTCTTGGCATTACATATTCGCAGACAAAGGAGGACGGCTGCGTGGATCTGTTTTTTGCAGACGCCTCAGATCTGTCTGTTTGTGTGAGCACCAGCGGCCGCAACCATGAGACGGTGGATGCGCGATATTTTAAGGCTGGCGATGAAACAGCAAGAGCTATGATTCGTCCGGAGAGTATCACAACCCGCTATTTCACATTAGATGGAACAGACTATCAGATGTTTGTCGCAAACGCCGGCGATTCCGCGGGTTCCGGATATGTACTGTTCGGTGTGTATCTGGACGATTCCTCAGATGTGGGAAACTGGCAGACAGAGATCGTGGCAGCACTTCTCATCTTCGCGTTAACGAGTCTTCTATGTATTGCGATACTGGTTATGCAATCTGCAGATCTCGGACGGTTGGCACACAGCATGCAGCTTGTGGCAAATGGTAAAACAGATGTAGAACGTCCGCGTGTGTATGGCGGCGATATGCGCACACTTTGGAATGCGCTGGGAGAGATCCAGAAAAAGATTCGAAACGAGAATTATACAAAATTTCTGACGTTCGAGGCATATTACCGGTTTGCACCAAAAAATATCGAACGGCTGTTAAATAAAGAGTCCATCACAGAGGTGACCAGTGGCAATGTCACCAGATTGACCGGAACAATGGCAATGATCTCTACGGTTGGTGCCAGAAACGGTAGCGAGCAGGAAATTGGCAGATTGAACCGGCTGATCGCAATGATCGGCAGATATCAGGAGGAAAGGGATGGCGTGTTTGTATCGGGAGACGGGTCGCTCTCCATTCTTCGTTTCCTTTATATGGAGCGCAATGCAGATACGTTGAGCAGTTCCGTGGATTTTTTAAGGGAGTACAGCGAACAGGAACAGGAAAAAACGGGAAGTGTTCCCCGCACTGCGATCCTGCTGCATTATTCTTCCTTTATCTATGGTGTAGCCGGAACCAACCATCAGAGCAGTGCGTTTCTTGTATCCCCGGATACAGATGAGATTCAGCACTTTGCTGCGTGGTTCAGAGAGCATGGTCTTCGTCTTGTGATCTCTGAGACTGTGAAGGATCGTGAAAACTATGACGGTGCGCTGCGGTGCATTGGATATATCCAAATGGGAAGCAGCGGTAAAAAGATGAATATGTATGAAGTTCTGGATGCTTACGATGTCCGTGAGCGGGAGCGCAAACGAGCAGTTTGCGAACGGTTTGCGCAGGCGTTGGAATTGTTTTACCAGCATGATTTTTATCTGGCGAGAAGTGCATTTTCAGATATTTTAAAAGAGCTTCCGACGGATGAGATCTCAAAATGGTATCTGTTTACATGTGAGACCTATCTGAACATGGAGCATGCAGAGGATGTTCCGTGTGCACTGCGTTACGAGGAGTAAGAGTGACGGAGACACGCAGGTACAGGAGAAGAAAGACAGGGGTAAATAGTAGTGGGAAATAATCTCATCCAGGTGTTGTTTGCATCTATCAAGGCAAAGATCACACCGTTTGTTACAAAATTCAGACAGTTTACGAGTGCAAATTTCATTCGTGCAAAGCTGATCGCAAAGATCCGTGAGTTTTTCATTAAACTCTTTGATGTGCGGCCAAAGCACAAAAAGGACTATTATGAAGTATTTGGATGGCTGGTCAGCAAAAAGCTGGCCTATGCGATCATCGTTGTGATCGGTGTGCTCAGTATGATCTATCTGGTCAGCATCCGCTCCATGTATCTGCCATCAGCGCAGACAGATGGGATTAAGACCTACGATTATGACGATGTGATGCTCCGGTTTGCGAAAGGCACTGTCCGTATCCGTGGAAAGTCCGGTTATATTGCTTATCAGGGTGAAGTGGAAAAAGGCGGTGTGAACGGATATGGCAGCCTATATGGTGTAGATGGAACCTTGCTCTATCAGGGCGATTTCGTGAATAACGAGTACGAAGGAAACGGTGTACAGTATTATCCGGATGGGACGATGCACTATAAAGGCAGCTTCAGCGGAAACCTTTATGAGGGAACCGGAAAGCTGTATCGTGAGAATGGATCTCTTTCTTATGACGGAGAATTCGCAAGAGGTATGCGCGAGGGCAGCGGGAAGCTGTATGGCGCAGGAGATAAGCAGGTCTATGAAGGTGTGTTTTCACAGGATCAGCTTGTATACAGTGCATTTTTGAAAAAATCTACGGCAGAGGTGGCAGAAGCCTACACCGGTGATCGCATCATTTTTCAGGATGCAAATGAATTTTGTGTGCTCATGCCGGATATCAACGCACTCTACGTTGGTATGACAGATGAGGAAAATCTGGAGGATACGGTGATGGTTGACAGCATTTATGTGCTGAAAAACACGATCACATTCGGAAAAAACGAATGCAGCACCATCGCGGATCTTCGGCGCGTGTTTGGAAAGGAAGTTTATGATGGCAACTCCATTGTGACGCTTCCGGAGGCTGTAGCGATCAACTACTTAAACAAACAGAAACAGACGTTAAACGGTAGTGTAGACATGGATATGACAGAGGAGTTCACAGATGTATTTACGGTGAACAAGATGCAGGACGATTATCCGGTCTATCTGTATTCCTTCCGCAAGGATGGTTTGCTTTACACCTTTGTCTGCAGAGACCGAAATGATACCTTTTCATTCTATTCCATCATGAGCGAGGAAGGCGGTGAATAGCATTGAGCCTTAAAAGTCCGAAAATAGGAAAGCAATCAGGACAAAAGCGTATACTCGCATTGATTCTTTCTGTGACACTTGCCGTCACATCTGTAGTGACTTTTGCGTTGTTGGACGCAAAGGCGCAGATCAAGACCGTCTACACGATGGAACAGGCACGGGCGCAGGCCTATGCAAACAGTGCAAAGCTGGAGCAGCTGCTAGCCAAGAAGGAGACGAAAACTGTTCAGCTGCAGCAGGCGATCATGACGATCAAAATGAAGCAGAAGAACATGTCTACCTTCCGCTGGAGTCCGTTGCTTTCATTTAAGTTCCCTACAAAGCCGGATTTGGCTGAGGCTTTTGAGTTTGAATATAAACCGATTTCGATCCAGTATGAGATCGATGTGGTCGATCATCAGATCAATGATCAGAAATTTACGATCTATCAGCAGGTTAACAGTGTCTATCTGGATATTGTTATGCTGGAACAAGAGATCGATCTGAATCAAAAGAAGCTGGATGCAACGAAAAAGGCGATTGAGAAGAGTAAACGAAAGCTATGGGTCGGACAGGCTACGCAGGGGGATATTGATGCGATGTCTGCAAAATGCAGATCTCTGGAAGCAAAAATTACTTCAGCCTCCAGAAATCTGGTCTCAAGAAAAAAGCGACTGGTCAGCCTGACCGGAAATGAGAACATCTATACCATATATTCCTTTGAAAATCCGTTGATCGAGGCGGATATGAAGCGCAGCGAGGCACTGGAGCCGCTGATCAGTTATACACTTGATCACGATGAGACTTATTATGAAGCAAAGGTCGCACAGCAGTCTGCGTACATGCAGCTTACCACAAATTATGAGCTGATGAGCGAGAAGTTCGGAAATAAGATGAGTATGATCCGCAGCTATTACAATCAGGCATTAAACGGAGAGACGATCAATGCGAGGGCGTTTAAGAGCACATACAAAGAATTTTTGGAAGCGATAGACAAGCCTTGGAACGGTTCCTATCGAATCCTTTTTATCAAGTTTCCGAAACTGTGGTTTAAGGGGGCAACCGATGGTTCCCGTTATGTAGAGGATGAACCCTATGCCTTATATGAAGCAGCACTGGAGTATCAGGATGCCAGACTGGAAGCGGAGAGTATAAAAGCAGATCTCACGACACAGGTAGAGGATGCGTTTGATAATTTTATTTCTGTAAAGAACGCTTATCAGGAACTTTTGAATCAGGTAGAAACGGCAAAGCGTCAGTTGGACAAGGATCTGATATTAAATAAGACCGGTATTATGACGTATGATGAATATACATCTTCGCTTGATAATTACGAGACATTGCAGAGTGAGATGATGGAAGCTGCCAAGCTTTATTCGAGCAGTCTATACGAGTTTGACCGGCTGACCTGCGGAGCAGTTTCCAAATATATAAAAGCCGGTGGACTGGATGTAAATGCCGCCGACGGCGGAGAGAGCGTGCTCATTGAAGAAAATGTGGAAGGATCTCACTATTATATAGAATCGATCATTCAGAATCAGGAGTTTCGCCTTCGCGTTCAATTGGCAGAGGAACTGGACGGAGAGATCACACATTTTGAACTTTGGTGTGATGACATACAGATCGGAGAGCGCACAGAAATTGATAAGACGATGCGCCATCTGGCATTGGCGCTCAGGGATGTTGAATCTGTCAAGATACGATTTTATAATGACGGTGAATTTGTTGATGACTGCAAGATCGATCCTTCTTCTCTGAGCGGAGAATTGGAGATCACCACAGGTTATCAGATCCGGCAGACAGAAAGTCTGGAAATCGGTACTTATACCTGCGATAGAAGCGATACGACCAATTTTACCAGGGTCACGCTTTCTCCGGATACAGAGGAAGGCATTTGCTATTACCTGATTCGTACCGATGAAGGAAAATACCTGAGCACAGATCAGCCAATCAAAATTACAACGACATTTGAGTATTTGCCTGTGTTGGAGACGGATCTGGCAAAGGTTACGATCGAGTTTTATGGTACAGATGGGACCAAGCTGTATGAGGGAAGATTTGATACAGAGAACATGAAGCTTTTGAAAAAGCAGGAGGCACAATGAGGAATACAGCCATGAAAGAAAGACGCATAAAAAAGCATCTGAACACGCAGAAGAAGAGGCTGATTGCAGCAGGCTGTGCTGTGTTGGCTGTGATCGTGCTTTTGACGGGTATTCCGGCCATACAGGCATGGGCGGTGTTCGATGAAAGTACTGCTGTGCGTTTTCGTACGTATAAGCAGTCTCACACCATCGAGAACTCTGTGCTTTTCATCGGTACGCATCTCATTCATATTCAGGGGATGACCGATGAGCTGTATGCAAAAGCAGTTGAGTCGCAGGCAGAATCGGATCAGGATGCTATTTTCTATAAATCCGAGTTGGCAGATGGGACCTGGTATGACATCACGGATGCTACCGGCCTTTCCGATATTACAGCGGCAGGCGTTCCGGTGGATGAAGCAGAACTGAATGATCTGTTCGTAACACACTATACCGGCGCGAACGGACTGACCATAAACGCAAAAACAGGTGAGTCTGTGTGTATTTTCGATGACCCGAATCCGTATGATCTGCTAAATATGAAGGAACTGCAGGTGATCCGTCAGGTTCGTTCGGATGTTTACGGGGAAGAAAAACAGGGAGTACATAAATATCTGCATCGGTCACTGAATTCATTTTTTGAAAGCGAAGTACAGGATGAGACCACAAGAGAATGTGACCGGGTACTGAAAAATCTTCAAAAATTATATGAAGCATATTGCAAAGCAAATATGGATGAGGAGTCACAGGTGATCGCATCACTTATGGAAGGAGTTGATGCGGCCAGGCGTGCACAGGTTTATGCAAAGCTGTGTCAGGATGGAGAACCGCAGACGATCCCGGGAGCATTTGGTCTTGACTTTACAGTTCAAAGCAACAGTCTCTTAACGGAGTTGTCCAAAACTGTGAGTGGAAATTATTACGATCCGGAATCTGATACCTATGATAAAGCGCCTTTTGAACTGGATTCCATGCTGCTGGATGCAGTGAGCACAGCTGTAGGAGAGTGTGATTCAAGCTACGCATCCTATGCATCAAAAGCCCTGTCCGACAGTGGCTCTTTGATCGGAAGTTATATCTATGAACAGATGAATTCGCTTGTTGATCTGTGTGAGGAGGCAGACAGTGTCTCCATCAATGAAGCGATCACCGGAACCGTAAATAATATTATCTATGCGCAGAATATAGAAAACGGGATTGTCGGTGATGCGGACGCGGAATTACAGTTGTTGGATGATGAATTCCTTCCACCAACCGCAGATGATTATTCAAATGCCTTACAAGTCGGTACTTCCGAAGCATATAAAGCCGCGGTAAGCGAAAATAAGAGTGATGCGGTAAAGCAGTCCATTCTGAAAAATGATGCAACAAAACTTGACGTGGCGAGAACTGCTCTGCAAACGCTGATCTCTGAGAAAAAGAAGCGCATGTCGAATTCCGATGCGATCAATTACATTTACGAGCGCATTTCCTGGACATATGATGAGCAGAAGAATATTCCCAAGGATGATTTTGCAGTTCTGGCCAATCAGTCGACGGCAGATCATATTGCATGGCTGACTGAGCTTGCGAGAAAGATCGTGGATGGGGATGCCAGCCTGATGTCAGAACTGGAACGACTGAAAGCGTTGCTAGCTGATCATCTTGCAAAAGAACAGGATGCGCTGGATGAGGGGAATCCGACACTGGCATCACAGTATCATTTGCTGGCAGAAGAGATAAGCGCAAAGATCGCAGCAGAGGAAGCCCGGTTAAACGGTATTTTGAACTCTGATACAGCAAGTGAAGCGGAAAAGGCGGCTGCACGGATCGCATTGGGACAGAACGGTCTATTGGGTAATATTGACAAGATGAAAGCTGATGCGCTGAGTGCAATCAATAATGCCGAAACGGATCAATTGCAGAATATAATAGATCTGTTGGCTATACTCGGGGCTGAGAACGCACTGAAGGAAATTAAAAATGCGTTGGAAGGTTCGAATCTGTCTGCTGCGGATAAAGATAAATGGTCTGATAAACTGGATACATCCATTGCATCCAGCAAGGATAGCAGCCTTTACGATCAGGCGAATGCGACACAGGTGACAGGTGGAAGCGGAGACGGAAGTGGAAGCGGAGACGGAAGTGGCAGTGGAGACGGAAGTGGAAGCGGAGACGGAAGCGGAAGTGGAGACGGAAGTGGAAGCGGAGACGGAAGCGGAAGTGGAGGCGGAAGCGGAAGCAGCGCCACCAATCCGGCTACGATGAGTGAGACAGCGCTCTTAAATGCGATCAGGCAGATTCTCGGCGGAGATTTTGATGAGCTCGATGCTGAGGGCAAAGTAGCTGCAGCTGCAGCGCTTGACCGGCTTTATGACGATTACAGCAATGTCAATGCAAAGAAACTGGCATCGCAGTTTATTTCAAAGTGTATGTCTGAGCATAGTCCATATGTATATATACAGTTGCGTGGTCACACAGAGACGGAGTACATTCCGCTCTCAACGATCGGAACGAAACCGATTACTACCTACCGTTACGTATACAGCGATTCCAGACAGGAAGCAACGATGACTTACGGAGCGAAGTCATATCGGTTCCGTGTAGGCGCGAAGGTCGTTACGCTCACAGATGGAACCGAGCAGGAGATTCAGAAGTATAAGGTAGAGTTCCAGAATACACCGTACATTGATGAGGATACGGCAAAAACTTATTTCGACTGCGAAGCAGAATACATTACCGACACAAATTATAGTGCCTGCCTGACGACGAAGGTCAAAGAAAAGGCAGACGCATTGTATCAGGCACTGACCGGTCAATCATGACAGACAATGATTGGATCAATGATGAGATGAGGTGATCAGATGGCAGATTATACTATCATATCGGATGTAAGCTCGTATATCGTCCGGACATTGCGGGAAAAGATGTGTCCGGAGCCGATACCTTCACCGAATAATATAGAAATATCTTCACCGGCAGATCAGGACGTGGATTACATCGTCGGACTGTATCTGTATGATATCAGGGAAGAAAGTGATGTTACCCAGCGCCCGCTGATGCAGCGGGGGCAGGTACAGCTTCAAAGACCGCCAAGACCATATGGATTATACTATATGGTGTTTATCAACGGTTCCTCCCAGATGGGATTAAAGGCACCGGATATACAAAAGATCATCGGAAGGGCCGCGCAGATTGTGAATGATAACAATTCTGTCCTTCCAAATCAGCTGCAGAACTGGCTGGACACACAAGAGCCTCCGATCGTACTATCTCAGGCAAAGATAAGTCTGGAGGAGAAGGTAAGGGTGTGGCAGGCGATCAATAAACCTTATCAGATCAGCCTGTTTTACAAGGCGGCACCCGTATTCCTGTCCAGTGAGGTTGTGATCAATACACCTCGCGTTGCAGAGGCAACGTTCGGTCTGCATGTAACAGGCGAAGAAGGGAGGGAGTGAGTATAAGTGGAAGCATCAACGATTCACCACAGGCTTGATCTGGTTCTTCAGCTCGTCGATACGACAACGGGGAATTCTGTGGGAGAACAGGATGTACGCTTCTTTATCGAAGGCAGACAGTGTTGGCCGATTTCGAGAGGCGGAGGCAACTTCGTCTTTATCAACGCCGGGCGCAGCGATTGCACGCTGACGCTGAAGGTAGTCGGCTATGAGGATGCACAGGTAAACGTACAATATGAGAAGTTGGATGATGTGATGCCTCTATTGCAGGTGTTCCTGATACCGTCAGAGAACCTGGCAAAGGGAGAACGTCTATGCTCGCTTACCGGCAAACTTCAAGGTCTGGAAGAGATCGAGGCAGTCAGCCTCGCACAGTCAAACATTTGCTTCAGTGATTTTAATGAGCGAAAAAGCCTCATGAAGCTGTTTCTTGCAAAGGGAAGACTGTGTATGGAAAATGTCCATTATGGTTTGATCAGTGTTGACCGGACATACTACGAGCATTTCGAAGTAGCAGGCGAGGTCCCACCGGATACGGTGAAGCTGAAAGAACCGCTCAAAGAGACATTTTCTGTCAATTCCCCCATTTCCCGCGTGATCTTTGGAAACGTATCACCGGGTGGAAGCTATTTGCTTCGTGTGAGGGACGATGCAGAGAAGTTAATTTATCTGATACGTTATCGTGTGAACGGAGAGATACGTTTTCAGACCGTAGATTTGCATCAATGCATCGAAAATGTATTACAGTAAGGAGCAAACAGCATGGGAGCAATCGTAGTATCAGGAGCAGTGCTGCAGTGCCCGTTTGGGGCAGCACCGTCGACCCTGAATGTTACATCACAGTCGAAGTGTGTGATTGCAGGACAACCGGCGGCAACCATTCAGGATGCACAGGGGATGGTAAATATACAGCCATTCGGAATGTGTTCCTCTTTGGCAAACCCACAGGTTGCAGCTGCGACAGCAGCAGCTCTCGGAGTCCTGACGCCGCAACCTTGCATGCCACAGACATCCGGCACGTGGATACCTTCTTCACCAACGACAGTGATTGATGGTAAAACGTGTCTGACGAGTGATTGTAAGATCATTTGTTCAAATGGACTGGGGAACATCCAGATCACCTCGCCCGGACAGATGAAAGTAAGTACCTGACAAGTACAAACAAAAGTAAGAATTTATCTAAATGTGATAATGAAAGGAGAAATATACAATGGCTGAATATTTGTCACCTGGCGTATATGTGGAGGAATATGATAGTTCTCCGCGAAGCATTGAAGGAGTTGGAACAAGTACCGCAGGCTTCGTTGGCCTGGCAGAAAAAGGACCGTCGATCGGCGCGCCTTCACTCGTAACAAGTTTTAAGAGCTTTACCAAACAGTTTGGCGGTTTTTTAAGTGAGTTTACACACGGCGAGTACCGTTATCTTGCGAACAGTGTGGAGCAGTATTTCGCAAACGGCGGAACCAGATGTTACGTATCACGTGTTGTTCCCGCTGATGCAAAGGCTGCAGCAAAGACTGCGGGCATTCTGACTGTTGAGGCTGCAAATGAAGGTAAGTGGGGCAATCGTATCCAGATTTCTTTCAATACCGTTACAAAGAAGAAAATGCAGCTCATCTCAGAGGCTGGCGAGGGTTATATCGCAAAGACAACCGAAGGCTTCCGTGAGGGAGATCTCGTAGTTGTAAACGGCGAGTACAATAAGATCAAGTCGATCTTTGATAATGCGATCGTATTTGAGCAGCCGTTCAGCGGAAAGGTTGTAGATGATACACTCATTCCGAAGACGGTTTTATACCTTGTGACCGTAGATGTAAGCATCCGCTACAATGATGAGGCAGAGAACTACTCAGAGCTCAGCTTTAACATCGCTTCTCCGAACTACATCGGAACAAAGCTTTCTGCCAGCGAGATCGCAAAGGTTACAGTTGCTCCCATGGCTGAGATCGGAAACCCTGTTGAGGCAATTCTTGGCGAGGGACAGACCAGCGGCATGATCACCTTAGAAGGTGGTAGTGATGGAACGATGGCTAAGGTAAAAGCAGCGACCTTTATCGGCGAGGATGGCGGTCCCGGCAAACGTACCGGTATCCAGTCCTTTGTTGAGAACGAGCTTGTCAGCATGATGGCAGTGCCCGGAATCACAATCCCTGAGGTTGTTGTAGCTCTGGTCGGACATTGTGAGAACCTAAAGAGTCGTGTGGCAGTGCTTGATATGCCCAAGGATCTTTATAAGACCAATGATCTGATCGAGTACAGAAATATGATCGACTCTACCTATGCAGCAATGTATCATCCCTGGATCCAGGTATTTGACCGCGCATCCGGAAAGCCTGATTTTGTACCCCCTTCAGGAGCAGTTCTCGGTGTTTACTCAAGAACCGATATCAGCCGTGGCGTACATAAAGCACCCGCAAATGAGACGGTATTCTGCAACGGCTTAAAGACCAATTATACAAAGGCAGAGCAGGATATCTTAAATCCCGAAGGAATCAACCTGATCCGCTCTTTCCCGGGACAGGGTATTCGCATCTGGGGCGCAAAGACTGTAGGCAGCAACAGTGCGTTCAAGTATATCAATGTTCGTCGTCTGTTTATCTATGTGGAAGAGAGCATCAAGGCGAACACCAACTGGGTGGTATTCGAGCCCAACGATGCTACTTTATGGCAGAGAGTCAGCATGACCATTTCTTCCTTCCTGGATGGTATGTGGAGAACCGGAATGCTTGCAGGAAGCACTGCATCTGAGGCTTATTTCGTAGAAATCGGACCTTCTACGATGAGCAGAGACGATATTATGAACGGCAGATTGATCTGTAACATCGGTATCGCACCCTCACGTCCTGCTGAGTTCGTCATCTTCCGCGTGACACAGCACACAGCAGAAGCCGGCGGAGAGGCAGAGGAATAAGATAGAGGTCTGAACGAAAAAAAGTAAAGGAGAGATAATTTATGGCAACATATGAAAGCAATGGAAAAGCATTGGCATATCCGTTGACTAAAATGAACTTCCTCGTTACCGTTGACGGTGTCAGCGGAACCGCAGCGTTCAGCGAGGTGAGTGGCGTAGAGGCAACTGTAGATGTAATTGAATTCCGTCAGGGCAATGCCAACAGTCTTGCTCCGGTAAAAATTCCCGGACTTGTAAAGCACGGAAATGTAACCTTAAAGTTCGGTTATACTTTAGACAGCGCATTCAAGACATGGATTCAGGAGTGTGTCAGCGAGGTGCGTGGTGAGATGCCCCGTAATAATGTGCAGATCGAGATGATCGATATCAACGGAGGCTCTCCTCAGACAAAAGTAGAGGCAGTGACCGGTACACGTGTATGGATCCTTTCCAACGCATGGGTAACCAAGTATACGGCTCCTGATCTGGATGCAAAGACCAGTGATGTTGCGATCGAGTCTGTAGAGCTTGCTTACGAGGAACTGATCATTCCGAACTAGGATCTGTTTTTACAATGTAAAAATAGCATTGGGAAACCTGCCATGTGCGGGTTTCCCGCCAAGATGAAAGGAATACTTTTTATTTGTTTTCATTTTGGCGGGGAATCCGATGATAGACAAAATAAAAATAGAGAGGGCATGACATATGGAAACAGTATTTGAATTTACACTGCCGAAGGGCTACATGGACAGCAATGGAGAGCTTCATCGCAACGGAAAGATGCGTCTGGCAACCGCGGGAGATGAGATCAGTGCTACAAGAGATCCGCGTGTACTGAGCAATCCTTCCTACCTTACGATCGTGATCTTAAGCAAGGTAGTGACAGAGCTGGAAGGAGTTCCGATGATCGGAGCAAACATCATTGAGAAGCTCTTCACTGCGGATCTGGCATTTTTACAGGATATGTACCAGCGGATCAATGATATCGAACCGCCCACGATGGAGTGTGTTTGCCCGTCCTGCGGCGAAGTCTTTCGGGTGCCGCTAAATTTTACCGAGGAGGGATAAAGCTGTATCCGAAAGAGGAGCTTTATCGGGAGATGTCTTTTATCTCGTATTATTTTCACTGGGGCATGGATGAAGTCATGCAGCTGGATCATATGAGCAGAAGGCGTTGGTGCAGTGAGATATCCGAGATCAATAAGAGCTTGAATCCCTCCAAGAAATCGAAGGAAAAGAGTATTTTAGAGATGAAACCGGACAGGTCATGACAAGAGATGTGAGAGGTGGATCATATGGATTATAGTACAGGCGGAGTTGGATTTGGAAGCGGCCTGGATTGGGATATGACATCCAATCAGGGGCTGACACCGCTCGTGAATTACAATTTTAATCTACAGGTGGAAGGGATGTATAACCTGCCTTGCAAGTCCGTGCGGGTATTTCAGAGAGAAAACGAATATGAGATCCTGCAGGAAGGCGGACTGAATGATTATGTACATATGCTCAGGAAACCAATCAGCAAGCCCTTTACGTTTCAGGTCGAGCGTTACGTTGGTATAGATATGTTTGACCCGTTGGCACTTGGCACGGATCTGGTCCTTCCGGTGATCCTGATGGTCAGCCGCTATCAGGGCGAAGGAGAAAACGGTGTTCTGGATCTTTCTGATTCCATGCAGCGCATGTATACCTTTACCGGCTGTACGGTCATGGCAAAGGAGTATGGAGAACTGAATGCAGAGCGAAGCGGGCTATTAGTGGAGACAACAACGATCGCTTATCGTGAGATGCTCTGTATTGATAATCCTTCCACAAAATCCAAACGAAAAACATGGAGTATGAAGAAGGATTACAATCGTATGGAGCGCGACGCAGAGCGAAAGCAGGCAAAGGCTCTGCTAGGTGTGAACGAGCTGACAAAGTCCGAGATGGAAGAAAAGGCAAAGATGTATGTGGATAAAGGGGTCAAAGAGGTCCCCACACACGTGCTTGACTACAAAGGGAAAAAGGTTTCTACAACCCGAAATGCAAAAACGCACCAGACGGAGATCGGTATTGCGACAAAAAATACGATGGCTCCAAAAAAGGAGCGTGAGCAGTCGGCTACGCGTTACTTTATTCCCGGATCTGTGAGCAAATCATCCTATGGGGGAACGTATAAAAACAGCGCGGTCACGAATAAGGATGAGTTGAGCAAAAAAGATATGGAGAAGAATGCCCGCAAGGGTGGTGCGGTCACGAAGACGATGAAGCCGACAGATGGTCAAAAGCGTTATGATGGTACAGATGAAACAAGAAGTGCAGTAACGCGTGAGATGACTTCCAAGACAGAGCGTGAGCAGCAGGCAAAGCGTTATTTCATTCCCGGTTCGCAGACGGTTGCACAATATATGGGCACCGCTGAAAAAAGTGCAACTGTCAATGAAGCTGAGGTACGAAAGACCGAGCTGCAGTCGCAGGCAAGGAAGTGGCCGGAGACGCGAAGCGCCGCTGATGTCGCAGCATTTTTAAAGAAAACATAGTAACAGGAAATCGGGAGGAATCGGATGTTAACGATCACAGCACCAATTGAATTAAAATGTAAAACACCCGACAACTCCATGCACGAGGGCTTTTACCACAGGATCATGGATCCGTATGCGATGATGAGCATGAAGCTCACTCCGGAAGATCTGCTTCATGTGGTGACGACACCGCCGGAATACTATTTTGGCGGCGAGGAAGAGATGAACATCTTCCAGCAGACGAATGTAAATACGCGTCAGGAAAATAAACTGGAGATTATCAATAATCTTGTCAACCGGATCCTGGTCAGCGGCTCTGCAGAGCTCACGTATCAGGACCGTGTATATATCACGGATGTCATGCAAAAGCTGGGCATTAAAAATGTCAGTGAGTTCATGCAGCAGGTGAAACAGATCAGACAGGAGCAGAACACGACAAACAAGCTGATCGATCTGTACTGGAATCATGCCGGAGAACTTCGTCAATTGGTGGAAAATTATCGGAATGAGCAGAATGACGAGCATGTGTTACAGGAACTGACAGAGCAAAAAGATACACTGTATCTGCATGAGGAAATATTAAATAGATTGCAGACAGCAGCCGTTTATCAGACTGTTGTCAATTTTAACAGCAGAAGACAGGGTGATCAGAACATCACTAATACCGAAGTGGCTCTTTCCGAGCAGCATCGGTTGGCGCAGAATGTCTTACTGCAGAAGCTGAAAAACGAAGTCAGAGGGGAAACAACGCCGCTTGTTTTCCGCTATGAGAATTATTATGAGGATCAGCAGCTGGATGAAGCGCAGATCACAGAGGAGACGATTCTTCATCAGGTGAGCTCCGCTGTACTTCTGGATCTGGTCAGAAATATTGACCAAAGCCGCATTGAAAACAGATCGCGCGGAGGAGATAACTGGTATCATATGGAGCGATCCTTTTACCAGAACGCGCAAAATACCATGCAGCGTATCAAACAGCGCATGGATTCCGGGTACAGGATCGATCAGACGCAGGATAATATATATCAGGCTGCATATCACGAGGCGCAGCAGAACGAGATCACAATCTTGCATACATTATTTGAAGACCGTACCAATGAGCAGTATCAGACGGTGAACGAGCTGCTTCGGCAGACAATCGAACAGCAAAATCGTATGTCACAGTCAGATATGTATGTGGATCAGAGAGCTGCGATCGACCACAGGACAGTTGCAGAGGGTGATGTCTATGAAGGAGATGTAACGCAGGAACAGATTACCCTTGAGGATCGGAGAAACCTGACCAACATTGAACAGGAACTTTCCCGTATCAACCGGGAAAACATCAATAATCAGTATAAATACATGCAGATGATGGAGGGCATCCGTGAATCCATGGAGCGCCCGCGGGAAAGAAAGAGTCCCGAGCAAATGCGTCGGGAAAGTCTGATGGCACTGGAGCATCCAACCGAGCTTATGGAACAGCTTCGCGCAGAGGGTGAAGAACTGCAGCAGGTAAAGCAGGAGAAGCTTTCCCAGGTTTTAAATATTCTTCCGGAGCAGACCAGAGCAGTCTATGAGACTGTGCGTGAGTATTTGGAGGCACCGCTGGAGTTGAGAAAGGAAATGACCGGTATCAGTAACGATATGGGTATGTTGATCCGTGATATCCATGAGGCTCAGTTGGCGAGGGAACAAAGTGAACTTGTGCATAAGCAGACAGAGCTGATGCATGATCAGACGACAGAGATCCTAGACCGCTGGAATGATAAAACCCCGGTGGAACCGCAGACAAAGCAGGTCTATGAGGATCGTCGAACGGAGGTTTCCTTTGTGCACCGCAGTCAGGAACAGCAGTTGGATGAGGAACTCATTCAGGAGATGATCCGGCAGAACAATCAGGTGAACCGTGCGGTGCATACGCAGAATGAGACGGTCACGAATTATGACACGACAGAGCGTACCTACCAGAATGTGCATACGCAGCGGATCGTAGAGCAGACAGAAAACGTAAATGAGCTCGTCCGGCAGGGTGTCCAGCGAGAGTTGGGTGCGCTTTCGGAGAAGATTTATCATAAGTTGGAAAAGCGTCTGGAATCAGAGAAACGCAGACGCGGCTATTAAAAACGGATCAGCTTTTTTAATGATCCGGGAGCAGTAAAGGCAGGGATAACAGATGGGTATTGGTGCATTTGCAGGAAGTATAGGAAATAGTCTGACGGGCGGGTTAAAAGATACCGCAAATCTTGCGACCGGTAATATTCCTAAGGCGATCCTTTGTGTACCGGATATAAAAAAAATAAAGGGATTATCCGTAAATCAGATAATTTCTTTGTCTGATAAGCTGAGGGATGCGCTTATGAAAGCGGGCGGGCAAGGTGCGATGTCATCCTTTCAAAGCTTGTCCAAACGAGACACGACGCATACGATCGAGCAGCACGGCTATCTGGCACTGGAGGTTCCTTATAATCCTTCCAGTATCTATATGGAAACAGTAGCAGGTACACAGATGCAGTTTTCCGGAGGAAGCATGGGTGATGCCAGTTCCAGTCAGCTGCGGCAGAATGTGGAACCCATCTCCACAACAATGTCTGTGCAGCTGCTCTTTGACGCGGTAAACGTATATGACTCTTTCATGATGTCCAATCTGGCACCGACGGTGGGAAATGCGGTAGGTGTTGTCAGCGATGCGGTGAACAGCATTGCAAAAGGCGGATATACGGTTAAGCCGCAGATGGATGGTATTATGTCGCTCCTGACAAGAGATTATACGAGGCATGTGTTGTTTTTCTGGGCAGAGATGTGCTTTCAGGGGGAGCTTACCAGTGTGAGCTCTAACTATAAGATGTTTAACACACAGGGACATCCGGTGCGCGGCGAGATCCGCTTGACGATCCGACAGTCCGAGGATGCGGGCGCGAAGTATTCAAATCAGTATTGGGAAAAGGCATTTGACAGGGCATTTGGGGACTCCTTAACCAGTGGTCTCTCAAAATCTGCAAACAGTCTTTCGCGGGGTCTCAGCAACTCCGTGTTGAACCTGAATATTTAACATCCGGTGGGGAAGATCATATATGGGTATTCAAAATTTTTTTGTAAATGAAAAAGCAATTCTTGAGATCTTAGATCTTCGAGAGATCGAGGATGTGAAAAAAAAGCCGTCTCCTCATGCAGACGGATCGTCCGGAACGACACTGTCACAGGCGGATCTGAGTAAAATGGTAGATCTGGCCGATGCGGTTGGCGATTTTTCCGCCAGTTCTGATTATCTGCAGCAGACCATTATGGGAAGCGGTGTGAAGAATCTGACAGGTGTAACTCTTCGAGGGTCGAAAAAGCAGTTTCAGGTGCAGTTTAATCCCGGTGATCTGCAGATTGAGGGACATGGTGGCGGTCGTATGGCAACAACCGCATTTAATAATGTGGATGAGGAAGGTCGATCGACTGCCGGAGCCATTGACTTCAAACCGGTTCCCGTACACATAAATCTGAGTGTGAAACTTTTGTTTGACAGAATGAATCCAAATGAATGTTTTTTAAGTGCAAAGACAAATATTGCACCTTCTGAAATAGCTAAATCTGTGGTCAAAACCGGGCTGACGGCAGCTGGAGTGAATAAAAAGATGACTGTCCAGCAGGAGGTAGAGGGACTGATCGCAGCGCTCAGATCCCCTTATACAAGATGTATTACATTTAACTGGGGCGATATGAGCTATACCGGTGTTTTAAACCGTGTTTCTGCCCAGTACACAATGTTCAATAGTTCCGGGATTCCGGTGCGCGCGGTTGTACAGCTGTCCCTGGTATGTGCAGATCAGACTGTTTCACCGAACAGTCTGGGTGAGTGGCAGGATGATTATGAAGCGGCATTTGGTGCAGGTAGCAAGAGTCTTGGCAGCTGGACACAGAAAGCGGGAAGTCTGGTGAATTTTGGTAAGTAAAGGATGAGCCTATGGCAGCAGAAGTAACCTTTGAAAAATTAAAAAATGAATACAGTAATTTTACCAATCCGGTTGTGCTGGTGGAGGTGGAAGGCAATCCGCTGAACAAGTCAAAGGCGAAGCTGTATGTGGGAAATGTCGAGATTGAAAACTCCAGCGGATTCGAAGCATCCATTGCGACTTTTGTCATTTACGGGTGCTACAACAGACAGACTTGTACATTTGAGTATGACCTCATCAAGAAGTTTGTGGCCATCGGCTCGCAGGTTTCCATAAGTGTCGGCTATGGATCAGTCGCAAAGGAAGTGTTTTGTGGATTTATCTCCCAGGTAAATTTTTTCTTTCAGGAGGAAGAAAATCCCGGTGTTCGCGTGACCTGCATGGATGTGAAGGGGATCATGATGGCGAACTGCTATTCGAAACAGATGACTGCGATGAGCTATTCCGATGCGGTCCGGGAGGTTTTTTCTTCCGAACTGTATTCCGATATGAAAGAGCGGGGTATCATAAAGCAGCTTCATATCACAGACACACCGGATAAGCAGTCGCTCGGTGGTGAAGCGCTGGGTGGACTTACAGATGCAGCGGGTATCGGTGATCTTGCGGGTGCGGCAACGGGAAGCGTTCCGGGTGTCGGTGGTGCATCTGTTCCGGGTACTCCGGGAACTGCAACGGATAAAACAGTCGAGATGGTCGCAGAGAGTGACTATGAGTTTGTTGTTAAGGCTGCAAAAAAATATAATTATGAATTTTTCGTCAGCAGCGGGATCGTATATTTCAGAAAAGCAAAAAACTATGCGCAGGTACTTATGGAGATATCGCCGGCTACCGGTATGAAGAATGTGGATGTGGAATATAACGTGACAGGGCTTGTCGGTCAGGTGGAGGTACGAAGCACCGACGTGGGTAAGGCAGCACAGATCACCAATTCCGTAAAATTGAAAAATAAGCTTTCAAAGGGGAAATATGCATCGAAGCTGGTAAAGGAATCTGCGAAGGTCTATATTGATCCTACGGCAGACAGCAAAATAGAGGCTGGTTATCGCGCAGAGTATCTGGCAGAGGATGTGGCTTTTCGTTTCGGTACGCTGGAAGCTGAATTGATCGGATTGCCCGACCTTGTGCCGGGACGTTATATCAAGCTGGTAAATATGGGAGATCCCGTTAATAATCTGTTTTATGTTATGAATGTCAGACATACGATGAATGCGGAGCAGGGTTTTTCTACAAGGATCACCGCGAAGGCGGCAGGATTGGGAGGTTCCTATTCAGCAGGAAGCAGCGCAGGAGGTTTGCTTGGAGGAGCACTCGGTGGTGTGATGGATGCCGCAGATCAGGCAATGGATGCTGTAGACAGCGCGATGGATACAGTAAATGGCACATTGGATGACTTAAATGATATGGCTGGAGGAATCACAGGATATGGGCTTATTTGATATTATTGATGATATTGCGGAAAAGCAGACCTTGAAGACAGAGACCGGTGATAACCGGGTATTTGGAGTCATGGTGGGCACAGTGGCTCAGAATTACGATGTGACGATGCCCGGCAGGCTGTGTGTGTCTTTGCCGTCACGGGATAACGGAAACCAGCTGCGGTGGGCAAGGCTTGCACTTCCTTATGGCGGCAAGGATTGGGGGATCTATTTTATGCCCGAGGTCGGCGATCAGGTGTTGGTGGCATTTGAACAGGGTAATATCGAACGACCGTATGTGGTAGGATGCATATCAAAGTCGAATGACCGTTTTTTAACGCAGACGGCAAACCAGCTCAATTCCAATAAGCGGATCGTGACGCATAATGGGAATGCCATTGATTTTGAGGATAATGCCGGGGAAGGTGCCAACGATAAGATCACGATCCGGACATCCGGGAAAGACTTAAACACCGAGCACAGCATTACATTAGATAATAAAAAACATACGATCACGATCACGGATCAGGCCGGGGAAAATCAGATCGAGATGAATACGATGAATGGTCAGATGGAGATCAAGGCAAAGACGAAGCTTACCATAAAAGTGGGAGAGACGATCACGTTGACCATGAACGGTGCAAGCGGCGTCACAGAGCTTGAAACAAAGGATTTTCGTGTGAGTGCTTCCAATGGGATCACGCAGTCAGCGGTGAAAAGTCTGGATCTGTCAGGCGGAAACGCAAAGTTGGAGGGAACTTCCAATGCGAAATTATCCAGCAATGGCCCGGTGACTGTCGAAGGAAAACCCATAAAGATCGGATAGTGGAAAGGAGTATCGCATATGCCGGATAAAAAGTTTTTGGGAAGCGGAATGAAATTTCCGCCGCAGATCAATGAGGCAACCGGAAGGTTTATGACTTCTTCGGCCGAGCAGAGCGTAAAGGAATCCATTTATCTGATCCTGATGACGCAGCGAACAGAGCGGTTTGCAAGACCCGAATACGGAAGCACGCTCATGTCGTATACCTTCATGGACACAAATATTACAGCGCTAAACATGATGAAGCGGGATCTGGCAGATCAGATCTTAACACAGGAGCCGCGGGTGAGTGATGTGGAGATTACGACAGACACACAGACAAAAGAAGGTTGTCTGATCATAAATATCGATTATCTTGTGAGCGAGACGAATCAGAGAGGAAATCTTGTATTTCCGTTTTATTTAAATTCAGATACAGAGGAAGAGGTATATGAGTCAGAGCCATCTGAATCTGAGCAGTATGACGAAGCAACCCCTGAAGAGTGAGAGGAAGAACATGAACAGAACGTTAAGAAACGATCAGATCGATTCCAGAACAGCAGCAGATATTGAAAAGCGGATAGAAGAACTGGCGAAGTCTTATACGCCGGAATGGCATTATTCGGAAGATGATCCGGACATCGGTGTGACGATCGCAAAGATCTTTGCGGATCAAATGAGCGATAATGTCAATATGTTCAATGAGGTGATCGAAAAGTATCATACCGAGTTTGTAAATATGCTTGACATTTCACTGCTCCCGGCAAAGCCGGCAAGTGCACTGGTGCTCTTTGACCTTGTGAATGACACTGTGCCGGGCGTTGAGATCCCACGGGGAACGCAGCTGATCGCACAGCCGGACGATATGGATGAGCCGGTCATTTTTGAGACCTCAAACAGTATCTATGTGTCGAATGCAGTGTTTGAGACCGCATTTATGACGAAGGGAAAAGAAGGTTATGTGATGCCGCTGCTGGGCAAATATGATGTGCCGGAGCTTATTCCGCCAAAAGCCGCAGAGGAAGAAAGTGTCGGAGATACGCTCTCTTATGAAGAATCGCTTCCCGCAACAGTGAAGATCCAGCCGTTTCACTTATTCGGAAAGGCAGCAAATATTTCAAAAAACGCATTGCTCTTTTACCATGAGAGCGCGTTTGACACCGCGGACAATCCGCTTTATATGCGCATGGTAGGGGATGAGAAGCTGCTTGCAAAGATCATCGCGGGAGAATATCGCTTCAGTTATTACGCAGACGGTGAGCTGCAGCCCTTTGGAGAGGTGGCCGTGCTTTCCGACAGGCAGACGATCCGTCTGGTCAGGCCGGCATCTGCCCCCGGTGCGGATCAGCTTGAAATCGAAGGACGATCCTACCAGCTGATCGTACTGGAAGCCTTAACACCCGTATTGGAAAACTATGAAATTGAGCGCATCGAGTTTTCCTCAGAGGGAAGAGAACAACCGGCGCAGTCTGTAAACAACGGCTCCACGGATATGGATGTGGACAGATTTGATCTGTTTACGGATACCCTTTCTATTTATCAGGAGTGCTATATCGGACATGATAATTATTTTGCCAAATCCGGTGCAGTGGTAACGCTTGCTTTCGATGTGACTTATCCGGAGCATCTGGTAGAGCTGACAAAGCGTCAGGAAGAAGAAAATTTAAAGATCATCAAGAGAAAGCCGAAGGTGATCTATTCAGATATGCCGCTGGATACTTATGCTGAAGAGATCGCGATCGAATACTTCAATGGCATTGGCTGGAAAAAGCTGGAGTGTCGTCAGGAATACAGACATCTGTTTGCACAGGACAACATGGGAAGATATGAATTGAATTTTGTTTGCCCCTCTGACTGGGCTGCCACTTCAACCGGCGCTTACGAGGGAAGAACACTGCGCATACAGCTGTTAAAAGCTGATAACTGTTATATGCGTCCGTGTGTTCACCACTATCCGCACATACGGAACTTACGGATCTCATATTGCTATAAGGAGCATTTTGTGGAGCCGCAAAAACTGGTTGCGGTCAACACAACCCGGAAGATCGATTGTACAAAAATGCTGAAGTCGCATCGTGCATTCGTAGCATTTGGTGTTGGATTTTACAGTGAGGATGCCCTATATTTGGGCTTCCGCAATCGAATGGATGCCGGACCTGTCAGTCTGTATTTTGACATTGCAGAGGGAAATTACTACGATGGTATTCGCTGCAAATTTGAATATAGTACGCGCAGTGGTTTTCGTCAGATGAAGGTAATTGATAATACCTCCAATTTCATGCGGACCGGAACGGTGGTTTTCATGCCACAGTCGGACATGGCTCCCCTTGTGATCGAAAATAAGCAGATGTACTGGCTGCGCATTACCAGAAGCCGGGCAAGGCGTGATGATGAGCCGGAGGATATGCTGCCTAAGATCAATGACATTCGTCTGAATGCCGTTCATGCTGAAAATATTGAGACAAAGAAGGAGCAGGATTTCTATCTGGATGAAGTGCTGCCGAACATGTATTTTTCGCTGGGAACTGATCACATTTTGGACATCGATCTGTGGGTAAATGAGCGCGACCGCTATCCTGTGAAGGAGATGAAAGAGATGGTTTGCCGAATGCCTGAGAATGTGCGCGTGGAGTATGATGTTCGTGGCGAGATCATGGCGTTTTATGTAAAATGGGAGGAATTGGAGCGTCTGGATGATGGAGAGCACAAACGGGGCTATGTACTGGATCGTATGAACAACCGCCTGATCTTTGGTGATGGCATCCATACAGAGATTCCGCGCATCACAGATGACGTGGCATTCAAGGTGCGTGTGCGCTGCTGTGACGGACAGTTGGGCAATGTTGGAAAAGGCGAGATCAACGAAGCAAATGCACAGTTTATGTTTTTAAATACCGTATCGAACCCATTTAAGGCCTATGGCGGAAGTGACATGGAGACTATGGACTGTGCATTGGCCCGGGGCGCGAATATCTTGCGTTCACGCAAGCGGCTGGTATCATCCAGCGACTATGAACGTGAAATTCTGGCATATTCCGATACGATCGCACAGGTACGTTGTATTACAGGAACGCGTATCGATGGTGCCGCGGATCCGGATGCAGTCACATTTGTGGTGCTGTTAAAGGACTACCGCGCAGGCAGCTATACGTTTCACAACCTTGCAGATGCGTTGAAAAAGCATTTGATGGAATCCTGTGAGCTTACGATCTCGCCGGACAATATTCATATCGTGGAGCCGATCTTTGTGGATGTCTGTGTGGATGTCTGGGCACAGAGTATGCTGATGGAGGACAGCTTCGAGATCCAGAATGAATTGCAGGAGTGTCTGGCACATTATCTGGATCCGGTGGAGAGCGAAAACGGCAGCGGCTGGAAGATCGGTGTCATGCCAAAGAAAAATCAGCTTTTGATGAAGTTAAATGTATTGAAGAGCAAGGCAATCGTACGCAAGTTGTTGCTCATTGCACGCTATACAGATGAGCGCGGAACCCATGAGACGGAGCTTGCGGAGGTACAGGAAAATCCGTTTATGGTATGTCGAAGTGGCGTTCATCACGTACATCTTACTGTGGATGAGCAGTAAGTGAGGGGGAAAGGCAAATGTTAAACAGTATAAATTTAAATAAAAAGACATTTGAAGATCGCTTCAGCGAAGCATTGACTCAGATTCCTCTTTACACGGATGAGTGGACGAATTTTAATGCTTCCGATCCGGGTATTACGATCTTAGAGAGTTTGACGGCATTCGAGACACTGCAGGCGGATGCGATTGACCAGGTGCCGGCACCGGTGCTGCAGAATCTCCTGCGGTTGGTGGGTTTTTCCGCAAGAAAAGGAAAATGTGCAAGACTTTTGCTTGCTGCGGAAAATATCAAAGAACCGATATGTCTGCCGGCAAACCAGCAGTTTCGCATCGGAGAGCTCTGTTTTGAGACGAATCGCGTCATGATGCTGAATCCCGGACATCTCACAGGTGTTTATGGGAAGCGGGAAGGCACATATTTTGATTACAGTTTTTTATGTGAGAAGGAATTGAAAGTACCCGGTTTCGTGTTCGGCGAGCAGCCAAAGGCGGGGGATAGTGTGTATTTTACTGCTAATATGTTGCCGGATCCGGGTGAGGAACTCATTTTATATATGAATGTCGCAGATCGCTATAACCGCAATGATTTTCCTGAAAAGGGTCGTAATACATTTGCGGAGATCAAGTGGGAGTGTTATACCGCAGAGGGCTTCAAGGAAGTCAGCGTCCGGGATTATTCCAATTGCTTTTTAATGAGTGGTGAGATTCGGATCCGCATGCCTCAGGAGATGACCGTACCGCATCCAAAGATCCCGGATGGCAGCTGCGTGATCCGCGCGACTCTGATGCGTGCCGACTATGATGTGCGACCGAAACTGATCAAGGTACAAGGCTTCTTGTTTGAGGTGTGGCAGAAAAAGACGCTCAGTGCATGTACAACGTTTCAAAAGCCGGGCAGTGTACGCATGTTCAGTGATCTGGCAGAAGAAGGCTTCGTGCATGTCTATGCAAGAGAGGAAAAAGGTGGTTCCTACAGGCGCTACGATCCGGCACCGTTTCCGGATGCGCAGGGCAGATACTATGACCTTCAAAAAGAGGGCTATGGCATGCATGTATATTCTTTTGATAAAAAACGGCATGGATCTGCACCGGAAAAAGTGACAAATTCCGTTCGGGTTGTTACTTACACGGAAGAAATGATGCGAAAGTATTCCATTGGAACGGTTCTGGGATTTGATGATCAGAAACTAAAGCTTCCGTTTGGAAAGGTGGTAGCAGATTCCTTCTCAATCATCGCAAAACGCTATGATGAGAACGGAGAGCCAATCTACGATTTTGTCCGTCCGGAGCGGTCCGAAGAGGGAAATCTCTTTTATCATTTATATGAGTATGAAGGAACCATCTGCATTGCGGATGCAGGAGCATTCATTGGTGCAGAACTCTTTATCGGAGGATGTGCAACAACAGATGGTCCGGATGGAAACATTAGGAGTGGAAGTATCTTTACAACCGGACATGTTCCTTCCGGTATTCGTTTTACGAATCCCGGTGTAGGTACCGGTGGGTGCTTCAGAGAACGTATCCCGGATGTCAGAAAGCGCTTTGTGGATGATCTGTATACGCCTTATACGGCAGTTACGGCAGACGATTATGAAACGATCGTAAAGAAGACACCACAGCTTTGTATCCATAAGGTGAAGGCCACTATGGATGAAACGCGAAATCGGGTGCGGATCGCCGTGAAGCCGGGAACGGACGAGGAGTTTCCAAGACTGTCGGATATTTACAAAAAGGTCATTGAACAGGAATTGGAAAACCGAAGACTTCTGACCACGCGTATTGAGATCATCCCACCGGTCTATGAGCCGGTCAATGTGCGGGGCACGATCTATGTCAAGCCAACGTATGAAAACTGCAGGCAACAGATCGAGGAAGCCATTCGACAGCAGATCGATTACTTGCATTCAGATAAAAATTTTGGAGATGTATTACAGTTTAACGAAGTTTTTCATGCCATCGAAGAGCTGGACTGCGTGGAATTTGTTTATGATCTATCCCTTCAGCCACAGCACAGCAGTCAGGCAAGATTAAAGGATTCAGATATTTATCCGGAAGAAAACTGTCTGCTTTATCCCGGTACATTGTCCATAGAGATCGATGTCTACGTGAAGTAACCGATAAGGAGGAATCAAATGGCTGGTATATGCTATTCTATAAAGAAAAACCGGATCCAAAGCGGGTTGACCGTTGGTTTTACAATGGAAGCAGACGGGACGCTCATCATGAATGAGCACGAGCCGCGGAATGCGCTGTATGTGCGTGCACTGGACTGCGCGACGCAGGATGGCAGCTGGGGCAGACTGTCTTTTGAGGCGGAGTATCCGGAAAACGTCACCTGTTATGTGTATGTACGGGCACTCAATGAGTCGATGTTTTACCGTGCAGGGCAGTTGACAGAAATTGATGACTTTTTATGTGATCCGGAGGAATCACCTACAATCAAACGTGAATTTTTTGAGCGTGTGGAGGCAAAACGTCATGTGAATCACAAGGACATACTCTTGTATGAACAGCAGGGACGTTACCTCTACTTTGTGATCGAGTTTGTCGGTGAGGGCAGCGGATATCTGCGGAATATCCGGGTGGACCGCAGAGGAGACAATTTCATGCAGACCTTCCCCGAGATCTATCGGGAAAGAAACAGTTTTTTCCACAGGTATCTGTCCATTTTTTCAAGTATTTATATGGATTTCCAGCAGGACATCGAACAGTTGCCGGAACTTCTCAATGTGGACAGCTGTCCCGTGCAGCTGCTTCCCATTTACGGCAAATGGCTGGGGATCGATCTGGACTGTGATATTCAGGATGAAAGGATTCTGCGTGACCTTGTGCGGGAAGCGTATTCGCTCAATCGTATGAAGGGAACCAAAAAGGCGATCGAACGGATCGCAAAGATCATGTTGGGAGAGGATGTATTGATCTTAGAGCATAATATCATGGAGGATTATCTGACCGGAAAGGAGCGTGCGGATATTGCCAAGCTTTACGGCAGTAGTATCTATGACGTGATCATGCTGGTGGAACATCCGGTATCTGAACTTGTGAAATCCCAGCTCATGTATCTGCTCGGGCAGTTTCAGCCGCTCAGGAGCCGGATCCACATTGTTCACTTGAAGTCTGATGGAATATTGGATTCACACAGTTATCTTGACATGAATGCCCGGGTATTCGAGGTGGAGAATGGCGGTCTGGATGAAAATCAGATCATGGATGGGGTGGTCACCCTGACATAGTGGGGTGCACCCGATAAGAAAACGACAGTAGAGTAAAAAAAGAATTGCCATTCTTTCCAATATCGTTATAATAGAAAAAAAGGGGTTTCGTGTTGCTGACGGAGGGTATATTCCAACAGCAGGAAACTCAAATCATCGCGCTGTGACAGCGTTAGTGGATAGAGGAAGGATTACGAAATATGAATATTTCAGAGACAAGATCAGGAGATGTAATTCAGATTAAGATTGACGGACGTGTGGATACAACCACCAGTCCGCAGCTTCAGAATGCGATTTTGCAGGCATTTCAGAAAGGAAGTAAGCTGGTACTTGATTTTTCCGGTGTGGAGTATGTTTCCAGTGCCGGGCTGCGTGCACTTTTGATCGGACAGAAGACTGCAAACTCCAAAGGCGGCAGTATGACTTTGGTACATGTGGCAGAAGCAGTGCTTCAGGTGTTTAAAATGTCCGGATTCAGCGGTATTTTACATATCGAATAGTGTATCTATCAAGTACAGCAGACAGGGAAAATGACAGAACTTGAAAATAACAACTATTTTGTAAAACATACCCTTGGAAAATATCTCATTCCGACGATCATCTCCCTGTTGGGATCAACGATGATCACATTTGTAAATAGCCTTCTGACGGGAAATCTGTACGGCAAGGAGGCGCTGGCGGCAATGAATCTGGTCAATCCGGTCACATTTATTTTTGCGATGTTTGGCTGTCTGATCAGTATCGGCGGTGCAACCGGCGCATCGATTGCAATGGGGAAGGAAGAGGACGCTCAGGTCAATGCCTTTGCGACCCTTTCGCTTCTCTTGTCTATAGTCGTGCCTGTGATCTTCTCGACAGTGGGCGTTTTCTTTTTCCGCCCGCTTATGGGGATTTTAGGAGCAAAAGGTGCCTTATATGAGGCGGCAGCAGGCTATGGGCGTGTGATGCTCATAGGAGGTCTCTTTACCACACTCATGTATTATCCGTTCAACTTTTTACGTGTGGACGGGCGTGGACAGTATTCCATGATGATCTTTGGGGTCATGGGCGTGGTAGATATTTTGCTTGTGCTGCTGTTTCACCGGCTGGGGCTTGGTCTTACCGGTGTGGGTTTTGCAGTTGTATTAAGTGCTGCCGTGGCTGATATGGCAGGTATTGGTATCCTTTTTTTCGGAAAGGAAAGACAGCTGGAACTGGGAAAGATCGCTCATCCGGTTCGGGATTCGATACAGCTGTTTCGTGCCGGCGCAGCTTCAGCACTTAATAATCTTTGCAACATGCTGCGAACGATCTTTTTAAACAGCCTCATACTGGCTGCACTGGGCGAGGACGGTGTGAGTATGTTTGCCGTTGCGTGTGCCGTTTTAAATTTTGCCACTGCATTCGTTGCGGGAGCAGGACAGGCAGTTTCACCTTTGATCGGTGTTTTTTACGGAGAGCGTGATTATACAAGCATTCGGATGTTGATGAAGAGTGCTGTGCGTCTTGCAATTCTATTAATGAGTGGTCTGTTTGTATTGACGCTTGCGGGCTGTATCCCGTTGGCACAGGCATTTGGTATGAAAGAACCGGTTATGGTGCGGGGCGCGGCCGTGATGATCTGCTGGACGATGGTGAGCCTGATCCCGGCGGCGGTTGTGAATTGCTTCATTTTTCACTATACAACTATACGGCATGTTGTACTGGCATCCGTGCTCACGTTTTGCCGTTCGTTTGGTTATGTGGCATTATTCGCATGGATCCTTGTTCGGGCGGGAGCTTCAAAAATAATCCTTTCAGCATTTGTGCTGGGAGAACTGGCAACGATCCTTACGGATGTCCTTGTGACGGAGGTGATCAGAAAGCGAAATCCGTCACTGGAGCGGTTGCTGCTTTTGCCGCAAACGCAGGAAGAGGAAACCTATATCTCTTTTTCCGTTCCCGGAAGCGCACAGGGGGCAGTAGTGGCATCAGAGCGTATGGCAGAGTTTTGTGAGCAGAACGAGCTGGATCCGTCGCTTGCCATGATGCTTCCGCTTGCGATCGAAGAAATGCTTGTGCTTGTGAATGAGCATTGTTTTGAACAAAATGACAAAATGTACTCGGATGTGCGTATCGTGATCAGTAATGAGGAACTGTTACTTCGCATCCGCTGCGGAGGAAAGCTGTTTGATCCAATCGCAGATTACAGGAAGCGCACAGCGGGCATGAGCGAGGAGGAACTGTTAATGGATGAGTCTCTGGGCATTCGTATGGTGACACAGATGGCAAAAACCGTCTCGTTTCGACGAACGCTCGGCGTAAATAATCTCATCGTTATCTTTTAGTTGTCTTAGGACGACTGTTTACCCGCAAATGAAAGGCTTGAATGAAAAAGGATGGTATTTATGCGCAACAAAAGAGAGATGCAGTTTCCGTCAGTGACAAAAGTGCTGTGTAAGGAACGAACGAATGAGAGGGTCGAATTTACGATGCGTCCGTTTGCCCCCGGCGATGAGTTGGGAATGATCGCATGTATCCGTGATGAGTATAGGGACAGCTACTTTAAACGGGAATTTTATGACCCGGAAAAGCTGTTTCAAAAAGCGCTCGGCGACCACTATGTGTTTTTCGTGGCGGAAGCAAAGAAAGAAATCGCCGGAATGGAGATCTTTGCCCTGTTCACGGAAAACGGTGATGATTATATTGAGCCGGCATCCCAGATACTCAAAAGAGATTACAGAGGCTATGGTCTTGCGGCAGAACTGGTGGCGTATACATTTCCGCTGGCAAAAGCAATGAAGCCCAAGGCACTGTTTGTCCATGCCGTGACCTTTCATCCGATCACCCAGCGGGTGTGCGGGGATCAGGGGATGGTTCCCACCGGTTTTCGTCTTGGCAGTTTTCTGGCAGAAAGAATGCACAACAGTTATCCAAAAGGAAATTGCCCCAAGCATTCAGAAGGAATCATGATCCTGCCGGTGGAAAAACAGGCAGGGGGAGAGGTGTATCTGCCCCGTGAACTGTCAGACTACGCAGCACGCTGTTATGAGCGGCTGGGCATGCGATGTACGCTTTGCCACGAGCGGGCGGATCTGCCGCAGGAACCGGCGATACTTGATGTGAATACAGATGAACAGCAGCGTACGGTGCTGATGCGAATCGTACAGAGCGGATCGGATCTGGTGACACAGGTCAGACAGATCATGGATGCGCATGGGCAGCCGTATTGGACATACCAGATCACGGTGTCAGCAGACTGTGGTTATGCGGTTGCAGAATATGAGCAACTGTGGGAAATAGGTTTTTTCTTTACGGGCTTAAAGGCAGCATGTGGGGAAAAAGAACAGTTTTATATGCAGTGGTGTGGAGATATGGAGCTGCATATGGAGGATTACGCACTGACCGATGATTTTCTGGTTTTACGTGACGAAATACAATCATTTTATGACAGGAGGAGAGAGGTATGAGCCTTCGAAAAAAAATAATCGGTATATGCGTGGGAAATACATTATTGGTTACACTGATCATAGGGATCTTTATGGTCGCACAGATGAGTCGGCTGACCAGAGATGTGGTCCAATCAAACAGTGAATATACTTCAGTGGCAGGTAAAATGTCGTCTGATTCCATGACAGAGCTGGTGTGTCAGCGGATGATGGAGCTGACGACCGGTAATGCAAAACTTGCAAACGAAAAGTTTGAACAACTGGAAGAACAGGTGATCATGCTGTCAGATCTTACACAGAAGGTATTTGAAGACCCCTACAGTCACAGTTTCAGAGAAGTGGCACCGCCGGATGCCGAAATGGACGGACAGCTTAGCGTGCAGTTTTTGCACTCGGAGTCCGTGACAGACCCGGAAGATCCAAAGATACAGGAAAAGCTTGGGCTTTTGGGTAATCTGCAGGATACGCTCTATGAAGTAAATGATAATTTTGAAAACATGGCATCCGATTATATTGCCATTGAGCCGGGCCTAATGATTCAGGCAGACTATATCGCAGGCTCAAAATTTGATGAGAACGGTCAGGTGCTTCCATATGAAGCGGAGACCCGTCCGTGGTATAAAGGAGCAAAGCAGACCGGAAAACCTTTCTTTACGTCGGTGACCAGAGATGCGCATACGTCGGGAGTTGGCATTATGTGTGGAGTTCCCATCTATGTGGATGAGGAGTTTCTCGGCGTTGCTGGCGCAGGCATGTATCTTTCCGATATTGAGCAGATGGTATCGGATACCCGAATTGGTTCTGAAGGATATGCATGTATTGTCAATCAGGCAGGGCGTGTCATTTTTTCACCAAAGGAGAGTGGTGAACTGAAGATCGATGTGGAGAATCAGACAGATCTGCGCAGTACGGATAATCGACTGCTCTCTGATTCTGTAAGTAAGGTGCTTATGGGATTCACCGGCATCACTAGCCTGGAACTGGATGGGGAACAGTGTTATATCGCCTATGTGCCGATGAAAAAGGTTGGCTGGGGATTTCTTACCGTGCTGGCAGAGGATGAGGTGCTTGCTCCGACCAATGCATTATTGCAGGAAATTGGCATTCGCTCGCAGCGAACGGTGGATAATATGGAGCATACCATGAGGGTGACACTGATTTCGCTGATCGTGGCGCTCATTGTATTCTGCATATTTGGGGTAATTCTCGCATTTGTTTTCTCCGCACATATCGTGAAGCCGATCCGGGTTCTGACCGAGCGCGTGAGCAAAGTTGACGGAGATAATCTCGACTTTACGTGGGAGTTAAAAAACAGAGATGAGACGGCGGTACTGGCATCTTCTTTTCTTGATATGACGAAGAAGATGAAAGAGTATATTCACAGCATCACGGAGATTACGGCGGAGAAGGAACGGATCGGTGCGGAGTTGAATGTTGCGACAAAAATTCAGGCAGATATGTTACCGAAGATTTTTCCGGCATTTCCGGGAAGGACAGAGTTTGATGTCTACGCTACGATGGATCCTGCAAAGGAGGTCGGTGGTGACTTTTATGATTTCTTCCTGGTGGATGATGATCATCTTGCGATTGTGATCGCAGATGTGTCCAGTAAGGGAGTACCTGCCGCACTCTTTATGGTGATCGCAAAGACGCTGATCAAAAATCATGCGATGAACCTTGAGTCGCTCGACGATGTTTTCTTTAAGGTGAATAATCAGCTCTGTGAAGGTAATGACGAAGGCATGTTCGTGACTTCGTGGATGGGCATGCTCACGATCAGCACCGGTGTATTCGAGTTTGTGAATGCCGGACATAATCCGCAGCTGCTTATGTTGGAGGATTCCTATGACTGGATTCAGGCAAAGCCGGGCTTTGTGCTTGCCGGAATGGAGGATATCCCGTATCAGAGTGACCGCCTGCAGTTGAACCATGGGTCACGGATTTTCCTTTATACAGATGGTGTGACAGAGGCACAGAATATGGATCACGAACTATTTGGGGAAGATCGGCTGTTGGAGAGTCTGACAAAGCATGGGAAACTGCCGCTTGAGCAGATGCTGTCAGGCGTGCGGGCAGATATTGATACATTTGTCGGAGAGGCAGATCAGTTTGATGATATTACGATGCTTGCGTTTGAGTACAAATAGAGCAGAAAGGGGATAAATATGCAGGAAATGAGGCTTCAGGCGAGCGACGAGACATTATATACCGTGCTGGATGAAATTGAACGGCAGTTAGTAAAAAATAATTGTCCGGAGGTGCTCAAATCAATTATGCTCATTGCGGTAGAGGAGATTTTTGTAAACATAGCGCACTATGCGTATGGCGGAAAGAGTGGGGAAGCGATTATTAATCTGGACATTAAGCAGGATCCGAAATGCTGTCGCGTGGAGTTCCGGGATCACGGAATACCGTACAATCCGTTGGAGAAGGCAGATCCTGATATCACGCTTTCCGCAGAGGAGCGCGAGATCGGGGGACTTGGCATCTATATGGTCAAACAGAGCATGGACAAGGTGGAATACCGGTATGAGGATGGATGCAATATCCTCGCGATTGAAAAGAGCATAGATGACAGTATGTCAGAAGAGTAAAAAAAAGGAATACCGCATCAGCGGTATTCCTCAGGAACATCTTCCTTTGAAATTTCAGATAGTTCGATGTATTCGTTGTAGATATAACCGACAGTTCCGTCCGCTAAAACGACTTGGGTGCGGTTTCCTTCTTCTTTGATGACATAGCCCGTATCCCCGCCATTTACGTGTGTGACAATAGCACTATTCCGTGCACTGGTTTCACGGACACGCACGGAGGTTCTATCGGGTTTGACGGTAAATCCATAGTAGACTTTTTCGGGCTCTGTATCATCTTCGGATAATGTATTTTCGGGTTCTGCATCAGTTGCGGATGACGCATTCTCAGGTTCTGCATCAGTTTCGGATGACGTATCCTCGGGTTCTGTAGCGACAGCCTGATCAGCTTCCGACGAGTTTTCCGTTTCCGTAGCTGCATCATCCCGCGTTTCAACGGTTCCGACAACAGTTACATCCTTTGAGACCGGTTCTGTATTTGGAGTGGTCATTGCGGTTTCCAGTTCACTTTCCGTAGCCGGTTGTTGATCCATCCGGCGACTTAAATGGGAACCATCCTTGTAGAACAGGACGATCGCCAATATACCGGCAATGATATATACAGCAAACACATTATAAAATGTAGATGGATATTTTTTCATGACAGCGCCTCCTTAAGTGGTGGGAAGCTGGATATAAATACCCATGCCTCTGCCGACCGTACTTTTTGCATAGATACTACCACCGTAGTAGTCGACGATGGCTTTTGCTTGAGTAAGACCCAGACCGTTTCCGCTGACACGGTTTGCGCCCTGATAGTTTAATTCAAAAATGTGCTTCGTTTCATGCTCAGAGAGACCGTCTCCGTTATCCTTGAGGACGATGAAGATGTCGTCCCCGATGTTTGAAATGGTGATCACAAGCGAACCGGAACGGTTCATATACTTGATTGAGTTATCAATAATATTCCGAAACAGGATGCGAAGGCGCAAGCGGCTTGCCTTGACGAGCATTGTACTGTCGGGTGCAGAGAGGACAATATTCAGATTGACCTTTTTTGCAAAGTCAGTCAACTCCCGGATCGTATCCCTGGCGATCTCAATGATGTCAATCGTCTCATTAGGATCTTCATTTGGATCGGCGGGCGGAAGCAGTGCCTCATAGGCATCTTCATTTTCCGTAGCCTCAGCGAGTGCAGCCTTTGCATTTTCGGCAGAAGCACGGACACCGGTGAGCTCTTCACTTAGCGCGCGAATGTGAAGGTTCGCCTCGATCAGCTCCTGTTCTTTTTTTTCATAGAGACTGATCTGATCATCCAGCTTGATTTTCAGAGATTCAGCAGCACGTTCGCTCTCAGCCGCAGCCTTCTGGTATTTGGCCTGCATTTCGATCAGGTCATTATCATCGAGGTTGGTTTTCCAAAAGAGGTAGGCCAGTGTGAGCAGAACAAGACTGTGTAAAATAAAAAATAATAAGATCAGCCATAAATCAAAACGGAAGAAGCTGTACAGTACAAGCAGATACGATACGATCGAACAGCCCAGAATGGTTTTTTGCCCATTTGTCATAATGTAAATACCTTCTTTCTCACTTATTTTGCATATGATTTAGGCATATCATACCATACGGATCAAAAAAATAACAGAGTATATTTATGCAGATAGGAGGACTTTTTATGAATCTTTCGGAACGACTTGATCGAGATAATAAAAACAAGGCAAAAAAAAGAAGAAATTCCTTTTCCGATGACGGGGAGGAAACGTTAACCTACATGTCGCGGAAGCGGTCCTCATTCATTAACGAGGATTCAAAAACATTTTCCTGTATCGGGGATGATTCCTTTCACGTTGCCCCGAGCATTTTTGATAAACAGGCAATTTTTCACACAGGGAAAAAGCAGTGACAGAGAAAGGTCTGTGAGTGAAAAAGAGTAGTATAAGCGTATGAAAAATATAAGGGAGTGATCAGCATGAAGAAGTTTGAAAAAAAAGATATCGAAAAGATGCCTTTTACCAGCTACAACGAGTATATGGCGTGCATGTTTGCTACAATCAATGACAGCATGGATGCGTATATTGAAAACATGAAATCTGTGTTTGCAAATGAACAGGGTGGATACAAGAATGTTCTTTATCCGGATATTGAGATCGCGCATGATCTGTGTAAGGAACAGGTTTCCAAGTTTTATCTGAAGTTTTCTGAGACTGCGGAACAGTATGTGAATGGAGACCGGGCAAAAGAGGAAGATGAGGAGACATCGGACGATGATGATCTCTTAGATGATCTGTTTTCCGACTCGGAGGGAGGTCTGTTTGGAGGTGAGGACCTGGACAGCTCACTGACCGGACTCTTTGGTGATGATCAGCAGTTTGATTCTGAGCAGATTGAAAGTACCTTGAGAAAAGAAGCAAAGAAGATCTCTTCCTCTGAGAAGATCCTGCACCTGAATGCGCGTGCGGATGCTACATTAGAAGCCGGTATCTCACTTCCTTTCTATGAGGTGTGTAAAAAATTAAACTATGAGCCGTTTACGATTTTTTGCTTTGTCTGTGGTATCTTATCGTCCACACAGACCAGCTATTCCGGAATTTTTCAGGTCATCAATGAGAATGGAAGCATGTCGGCCCCGACGATCGAGTCGGCAGCAAAGCTGTACTATGGTGATGATTTCTCTATCACGACTGCTTACAGTGAAATGTCTGTCTGCTTAGAACAGCTCATGCCGGTCCTTGATCTGCAGGTGCAGAAGAATATGCCCTTCTCCACCTTTGTATCGCCGGATAAGCGTGTGATCGATTTTCTGTTCGGACGGGATCCGCTGCGCGTGGACGAGAGCTATATTCAGTTTTTACATATGCTGACGGATGATCAGGAGCTGGATCCGATCATGGCGAATGAAAATGTGTTGGAGGCCATGGAGATCTCTTATAACGAAGGCGTCCGCATTTTCGCATACTTCGGAGACGAGGGAAGCGGAAAGAAATTTTTTGTGAAGCATTTCTGTAGAAGAAACAATATGCGTGCAGTTGCCATCAACTGTAAGAAGCTGTTCGTATACGATTACCAGTTCGTTGACCGCGCACTGTGGGCGGTGACCAGAGAGTGTATCCTGACCAATTCCTGCTGCGTGCTGGAGGAACTGACCTTCCGCGAGGAGGAAAAGGAAAAATTTCAGGGATACATGGATCTGGCATTTTCCAAGCTGACCGCGAAGGGCATCATGGTGTTTGCACTCAGTAAAGAATCCATGAACTTCAAGGAGATCACGAAGGAAGAGATTACCACGTTGGAATTAAAGACACCCACCTTTGAGGAGCGTTTAGAGTGCTGGAAGTATTATTCCAAGCCTTATGCACTGGGGGAGGATTGTGACCTGGAGGAAATGACCATCAAGTTCCTGTTCACACCGGGAAAGATCAAGGATGCATTAAAGTTTGCAAGAAGTCTTGCAACGATGAATAAGGAAATTCTGATCCCGCGATCCGCACTGTTTACCGGTTGTAACAACCAGATGTCAACAGAACTCAGTCAGAAGGCGACCCGTGTGGAAGCAAAATTCGGTTTTGATGATATCGTCATGAATGAGGATCAGCGGGAGACCATCACCCATGCCATCGAGCAGATGATGTTCAAGAACAGGGTCTATGAAGAGTGGAACTACATGAAGAAATATCCTTACGGACGTGGTCTGACGGTGCTTTTGTTCGGAGCTCCCGGTACCGGTAAATCCATGATGGCACAGGTTCTTGCTCATGAGCTGAATCTGGAGCTGTACCGCGTGGATATCTCAAAGGTCGTAGATAAGTACGTCGGCGAGACAGAGAAATCACTGTCCATGATCTTCCGAGAGGCGAAAAAATGTAACGTCGTATTGTTCTTCGACGAGTGTGATACGATCTTTGCAAAGCGTTCCGACGACGGAGGTTCCAACCAGTCCTCCAACAACAACAAGACGGCGCTCTTGCTGCAGGAAATGGAAGCTTACGATGGCGTATGTGTGTTGGCGACAAACTACAAGCACAACATCGATCCGGCGTTCTTCCGGCGTATGAAATATATCGTTGAGTTCCAGTTCCCGAACCCGGATACCAGAGAGATGCTGTGGAGAACAACCGTGCCGAAGACAACACCGCTTGCAGAGGATGTGGATTTCCGTTTCCTGGCAGAGAAGTTCGAGTTTGCCGGTGGTAATATCAAGAACTGTATCTTAAATGCAGCCTTCCTGGCAGCCGCAGACGGCGATGGCAAGGAAGTACATATGAAGCACTATTTACAGGCGATCAAGTACGAGTTTGTGAAGACCGGTAAGGTATTTACAAAAGCTGACTTTGAACCTTATGCGTCACAGATCGGATTGTAAGCCTGCAGGGAATACATAGATAACACAATGATTGATAGGAGCTGACATATGGCAAAGAAATTTGATAAAGAGGCGGCAGAGCGGGAAGCGAACGAGATTGCGTTTCAGTTTCAGAACAGTCATGATGTGGTTGGTGACATGAGCCGGGCATATCATACGGATTTTTCCGGAATCCGCATGCATGAGGATGATGCGGCGCAGGCGCGTGTGAGCTCCGCAGGCACAGACGCGCTGGCGAAGGGCTCCGATATCTATTTTAAAAAGGGAATCCTGAGTGGCAACGATCCGGCCAGCAGAGGTCTGGTGGCACATGAACTGGCACATACGATGCAGCAGGGAATCGTTGCGGGAGATGTGGCAGAGAGCGCGCCGGCAGGCGCGGAGCAGGGTGGATTTCTGGACTGGATCAAGGGAGCTTTCGGCCGGAAGAAAAAGCCGAAATACCGGCATATGGGTGGACAGGTAGCGTCTGACGATGCATCCTTGACATATATGGCGGCAATGCGCGCCAAAGAAGCAGAGCTTAGGGAACAGAGAGCACAACAAGAAGCGAATCATCGGCAGATGTGGCCGCAGAAACGAGCGGATGCAATGGCATCTGTTGGTCCGGTTGACAATCGTGCGATCTCACCGGAATTATCGGAACAGTATGCTGAACTGGCGCCGGAGGCTGTAGAAAAATCAGATGTCCATTGGATCTTATCTTACTTAAAGGACAATGCATCCAGAGTGTCTATTGCCTACAATATGTTTGGTCATAATCTGACAGGGCGGGGGATCGGAAAGGTGGATAAAGAGATGCGTGGAAATGCCTTTTCCGGTATGAAGGAGAATTATGGTAATTACCTGAATTCTCTGGCTGAAAACGGTGCCGATTTTCAGATAATGACAGAGAATCTGGATAAACTCAGCACCGAAAGTGGGAAAAAATATGAGTACAATGACTATACAATTGATATGGCAAAGGATCTGTATGGCATTACATCCAACTATCTTCTCTCTGATTCGGGTCTCGACTATGTCAGTAATTTGATCGGTGGACTTGAGGATGCTGATGTATTTCTTGAGGGAGAGGAGTCGGGCCAGACACCCTTAGATTTTGTGATGAAAAATGTGATACAGCATGAGGGAGTTTTTCAGGGAAATGACCAAGGTCAGGACGGGGCGAAAAACCAATTTTCAAAGCTGGGCAGAAACGCCATGTTCCTTCCCATCGATATGACAGCTATGTCGGAGGAGCAACGGCAGACGATGCCTCCGCAGATTCAGTCCCTATTTGCACAGTATGAAGATATTAAGAAAAGGATCACCGAGGCGCTGGCTGCCAGAAATCCGGCAGTCGCAAAAGCAAGTGCATGAGAAGTCTTGATACATGAAAAGATATGATCGTATAGAGGAGGAGAAGCATGGCAAAGAGATATAACAAAGAAGCAGCAGAGTGGGAAGCGAACGAGATTGCTTTTCAGTTTCAGAACAGTCATGACGTGGTCGGTGACATGAGCCGGGCATATCATACGGATTTTTCCGGCATCCGCCTGCATGAGGATGAAGCAGCCCAGGCGCGTGTGAGCGCCGCAGGCACGGACGCGCAGGCAACGGGCTCCGATATCTATTTCAAGAAGGGAATCCTGAGTAGCCACGATCCGGCCAGCAGAGGTCTGGTGGCACATGAACTGGCACATACGATGCAGCAGGGAATCGTTGCGGGAAATGTGGCAGAGAGCGCACCGGCAGGCGCAGAGCAGGGCGGATTTCTTGATAAGCTCAAGGGATGGTTTGGAGGAAAAAAGAAGCCGAAGTATCAGTATCTGGGTGGTCAGAAGGCAACGGATAAGGACTCATTAGACTATATGGCAGCCATGCGCACCAGAGAGGCAGAAATTCAGGAACAGAAGAATGCAGCTTGGAGACAAAATCGTTCAGATGCACTGGCATCTTTGGGACCCGTTCAGAATCAGGCAATCTCACCGGAATTACTTCAGCAGGATGCAGCACTCGTAGGGGATGCCGTAAAGAACTCAAACAAAGCTTGGGATCAAACCAAAGATGAGGACATGACTACCAGGATCGCTCGATCATATGTTGATTTTGGACATCGTTCCACGGGGGATGGTATAGGAGCAGTTGATAGTCAGATGCGTAAAAAGGTATTTGCCGGTACGCAGGAGAAGTATGGTGATTATCTGCATGCATTGGATGCAAATGGTGCTGACTTTCAGATGATGTCAAAAGGGATGAAAGGATTATTATTGGGAACCAAGAATTATCAGTATAATGATTATTCCCTTGATATGACAAAGGATTTGTATAGCTTACTATCCCCATATCTTCTTTCTGATTCCGGACTGGAGTATCTTGAAAATATAACAAACGGCATAAAGGATGCCGAAGTATTTAATCCGGAGAATAATACCCGACAGACTCCGTTAGATTATGCAATGGTAACGCTGATGACAGGTGAGGGACTTCGTGCGACGTCAGGAATGAAACTTCGAAATGATTACAGCCAGACCGGAGAGGATGCAGAGGCAAGAGAAAAATTTGCAAAGGCCGGTAGAGAGGCCATGATGCTTCCGATGCTCCTTTCGCGTATGTCTGATGAACAGCGAGCGCAATTGCCTGCGAATCTGCAGTCACTTTTTGCCGAGTATGAGAATATCAAGAGAAGAATCAATGATGCACTGGCTGCCAGAAAGGCAGGTGCATGAGGCGGCTGGCAGCGCTGGCAGCCGGCCGGATCTCCCTTTATCTGAAGGATCTTTGTCAGGAAGAATTACTCCGGGCATATGCGGGATTGTTATCACCGGATGTTACTCATGAGGAACTGAAAGGTTACACGAATGCCTATATAGACAGTATTTCCGGCGAAGATGGAGAGGATGCTCCCGGCAGACGGGAGCAGCAGCGGCTGCTCCTGTTGCTGCGCCCGGAGGAGCTGTCCGGGGAGATCGCATTTGTATGTGTACAGCTGGCAGTGCTTTATTATATGGAGCGGCAGGCCGGAGAGATATTTGAACAGATCTGCAAAGGGACAGGTACCGGGGCAACGATCGAGCTGGCAGCGCGACTGGTCTGCGGCGAAAAAGAGGTGTTGGATTATTATGAAGAGACAAAGGAAGCTTATCGCCGCGTGGAACTGCTCTTGCAGGCGGAATATCCGGTGAGAAATTTTATGACGGCAGCGCTTCGCGCGGATGACCGCCTGATCGACTGGCTGAATGGCGGATCAGACCTTTCGCTGCTCAGTCCACGGTTTGTGGAGTGGTATGAACCAAAGCAGGAGGCGGAGCCGTCCTTTCGGGAAGGGCTCTTAGAGCGGATGACCGGTCAGTTTTTGCAGACAAAAGATCATGGTCAGCCGGAGCGGATCTCAGTACTGTCCGTGACGGGAGAACCGTATAGCGGGCGCAGATTTATGCTGCGCCGGATCGCGGATCGCTGCGAGCTGCGTCTTTTGATGGCCGACGCGGCATTTCTGGGAGATATGGACAGTTTGCTCACACAGTTTCGAAAACTGCTTAGGGAAGCAATGTTTGAACCGGTACAGCTGGCAGTGACGGGACTTCCCAGTCGGCCGGAGACGATCAGCAAGCTGCGGATCATCACAGATGAATATGAGAAAACGCTTCAGTATGCATGGAAGCTGAATGTGGGGGACAAGCCCTCTGCGCGTCCGCTATTGGTGACTGCGGAGCAGGGTGTAAAGCTGGTGCCCATGCTGGACGCTGTGGTCATTGCAGGAGAATGTAAAGCAGGAGACCGGGATGAGAACTTTGCAGCCTGGGAATACTTTGGAAAAAAATATCTGGGTGAAGGCGTACTGCCAAGCCGTGAGCTGACCGTAAAAATGAAGCTCCCCACCGGACGGATCCGACAGGTGGCACAGCGTATGGCAACCGTTGCGTTCGATCGACAGATCGACAGCCGGGAGGTGTTCCGGTATTGCTATGAACTGCTGGATGACGGCAGATACGACAATATCAAGCGCGTGGAGACACATTACACCTATGACGATCTGAAGCTGGAGGAATCACAAAAGCGGATCATCAAGGATATCTGTGCGCAGGTAGAGCAGCGGAGGCTTGTCATGGATGACTGGAATCTGCGCAGCCGCTATTCCTATGGCACTTGTGTCAGTGCGCTGTTCACAGGACCTCCGGGAACCGGAAAGACCATGGCGGTCCACGTGATGGCCGGTATTTTGGGGCTTGAGCTGTTTAAGGTGGATCTGTCTCAGATGGTGGACAAGTACATTGGTGAAACGGAAAAACGTCTGGAGGAGGTATTCCAAAGGGCGGAGCGCAGTAATATGATCCTCTTTTTTGATGAGGCGGATGCGGTGATCGGCAAGCGAAGCGAGGTCAAAGAGTCCAAGGATAAATATGCCAACACAGAGGTGTCCTATTTATTACAGCGCATGGAGGAATTTGACGGGATCATCATCTTTTCATCAAATTTTGCCCAGAACATTGATGCAGCTTTTATGCGTCGTATTCGCTTTGTGATCCATTTTCCGATTCCGGATGTGGCCACCCGAAGGGAGATCTGGCAGTCGTCATTCTCCGAAGAGGTTCCGCAGGAAAACATTGATTTTGACTACCTGAGCAGACAGTTTGAATTTTCCGGCGGTCAGATCAAAAATGTGGTCCTGAACGCAGCCTTTTTTGCAGCGGCCGAGGGACAGCCGATAGGGATGAAGACACTGGTGCGTGCGCTCCAACTGGAGCTGACGAAGGACAAGAAGGTGTCCTTCAAGGAAGCGCTGGGAGAATATGCGCAACTGCTGTATCTGTAGGGACGTTTCTTCTGTCACGGTTGGTAAGAAGCGTGATTCATCTGCATATAATGAAAAAAATCCGAATTGAGTTCAGAATGCAGAATGGATTTCTGATACAGGGTGTGCCGGGGCTTCGGACACTGAAGAATTTTTTGGCAACAGCAATGATGCCGGTGGGAACAACACTTTATGTCTATGGCGGCGGATGGGATCCGACGGATGCAGGTGCTGACATGGCAGCTCGTTCGATCGGTGTGTCAGAGGACTGGGTGCGTTTTTTTCGGTCACAGGATGAAACATATGATTTTCGAAATACCGCGGATCATCCGTCAGGCTTGGATTGTTCGGGTTTTCTGGGGTGGACACTGTATAATGTCATGAATACGGAAAATGGAAACAGCGGATATGTCGTGAAATCTACCGAGCTGGCATGGACACTCGCAAAAAACGGGTGGGGTACATGGACGGGAGGCGAAGGTCAATCGCAAGATGACAAGTTGCATCAATTTCTTCCGGGAGATGTGATCAGTATTTACGGACATGTATGGATCTGTCTGGGCTGCTGTGCGGATGGAAGTATTCTGGTGTTGCACAGCACGGCTGCCCCCAGCCGGAGCGGTCAGCCGGGAGGCGGAGTAGAATTGTCAGCGCTTGGAGCAGATCGGGGTTGTGATGCATATCAACTGGCAGATATTTATATGTCGCGCTATTATCCGCAATGGTACGAGCGATATCCGGTTGCATGGAAGGATATGCTGCAGTATACCTCTTCATCGTATCCCCATACAGGCAGGTTTTCGTGGAATCTGACCGGAGAAAACGGCGGATTGACAGACCCGGACAAATATCGCAGCATGACAGCACAGGAGATATTGTCGGATCTCTTTGTGATCGGGCGTTTCTGCCTCAGTGAGCGCCCATTGCCACAAGAAGCGCCCTTTGACACGGAAGTACACTTTGCCACGTTGAAATGATAAAAAACACTTCCCTAATGGGCGATTTTCTTATATAATGATATACAGTGGGCTGGAAAATTTTGCGATTGTCCGGTCAATGCAGAAAAAGTCCGCGTTATGCGGGCTTTTTGTCGAATAGGAAACGTTGTATTCTATGCGACTCTTTATTTAAAACAAATACAGATAAAGGAGAAAGATAATGGGTAAAAAAGTAGTTATGCTGGGTAATGAAGCCATCGCCCGCGGTGCCTACGAGGCAGGCGTTAAGGTATCCGCTGCATATCCCGGCACTCCCAGTACAGAGATCAGCGAAGCTTTAGTACAGTACAAAGATGAATTGTACGCAGAGTGGTCTCCCAATGAAAAAGTTGCAACAGAGGTAGCCATCGGCGCCAGCATGGCAGGTGCGCGTGCCATGGCATGTATGAAGCATGTGGGCTTAAACGTGGCATCCGACCCGCTGTACACCGCATCCTACATGGGTGTCACCGGAGGTCTGGTACTTGTGGTGGCAGACGATCCGGGACTTTACAGTTCACAGAACGAGCAGGATACGCGTATGGTAGCCCGGGCGGCACATGTTCCGGTATTGGAGCCTTCTGATAGTGGTGAGGCGAAGGAGTTCATGAAGCTGGCTTTTGATTACAGTGAGAAATATGACCGTCCCTTCATCCTGCGCACGACAACCAGACTGGCACATTCCCAGAGTACGGTAGAACTGGAGGATCGCACAGAGCATGCGCTGATCCCCTATGAGAAGAATATTCCCAAGCGTGTCATGATGCCTGCGATGGCAAAGGCGCGTCACGCGGTCATTGAGGATAAGATGGCAGCGCTTGCAAAGGATGCCTGTACACTGACCGTGAACCGTGTGGAGATGAGAGATACAAAGATCGGTGTTATCACCAGTGGTATTCCGTATCAGTATGTGCGGGAGGCACTGCCGGAAGCATCTGTCTTAAAGCTTGGTATGGTGCATCCTCTGCCGCAGCAGATGATCCGTGATTTTGCCGCAAAGGTAGATACACTTTATGTGGTGGAAGAGTTGGATCCGGTCATTGAGACACAGGTGCGTGCGATGGGCATCGACTGCAAGGGCAAGGAGATCTTTACACTGCTTGGCGAGTACAGCGCAAATATGCTGCGGGAGGCAGTATTAGGTGAGAAAGTGGAGACAAAAGCGCCCGCACAGGTGCCGAACCGTCCGCCGATCCTCTGTCCCGGATGCCCCCACAGAAGTGTGTATTATGTATTGAAAAAGCTGGGTATTCACGCAGCAGGCGATATCGGATGCTACACCCTTGGTGCGGTCGCACCCCTTGGCGTTGTCGATTCCACCATCTGTATGGGCGCAAGTATCAGCAGCATGCATGGTATTGAGAAGGCTGCAGGCAAGGAATTTATCAGAGACTGGGTTGCCGTGATCGGTGATTCCACGTTTTTACATACGGGTGTGAATTCACTCATGAACATGGTGTACAACAAGGCCAGCGGAACTGTCATCATCCTTGACAATTCCACCACCGGCATGACCGGACATCAGGATCATGCGGCCACCGGACTGACTCTGCAGAAGGAGCCGACAAACGCAGTAAATATCCCGGATCTGTGCCGTGCACTCGGTGTACAGCATGTACAGGAGATCAATGCATTTGATCTTGTTACATTAGAAAAGGCTATTAAAGAGGCAAACGCCAGCGATGAGATCCATGTGATCATCACAAAGACCCCTTGTGTACTGTTAGATAAGCGCAAGAAACCGGTTTATGTGTTACTCTCTGACAAGTGTAAAAAATGCGGTATGTGTCTGAAGCCCGGATGCCCTGCCATCAGCAAGCAGGCAGACGGAACCGTACGCATCGATGATACGATGTGTACCGGATGCGGACTGTGTGAGCAACTCTGCAAATTCAGCGCGATCGAGAAAGTAGGTGAGTAGGATGAGTGAGACAAAGAGTATTATGATCGTCGGCGTGGGCGGACAGGGAACCCTGCTCACCAGCCGTATTTTAGGCGGACTTGCCGTTGAAAACGGATATGACGTAAAAATCTCCGAGGTGCACGGTATGTCACAGCGCGGCGGAAGTGTTGTCACCTATGTACGCTTCGGAAAAGAGGTGGCAGAGCCCATCGTAGAGGAAGGACAGGCGGATGTCATCATCGCATTTGAGCGTCTGGAGGCCCTGCGCTACCGTCATTTCTTGAAGAAAGACGGCGTGCTGATCGCAAATGACTGGCGCATCGATCCGATGCCTGTCATTATCGGAGCAGCGGAGTACCCGGAAAACATTTTAGAGCATCTGGAGAAAGAGGTGACTGTTTACTCGATCGATGCGACCGAGGAAGCGAAAAAGCTCGGCAATTCCAAGGTGTCCAATCTGGTCGTTCTTGGAATGGCTGCGCGTCATATGGATTTCTCAAAGGAGCAGTGGTACAGCGTGATCGAGCACACCGTGCCGCCCAAGACCATTGAAGTCAACAAAGCCGCATTTGATGCCGGCTACGGCGCATAGGCAGGCATACATTTTGGGCTACGAGGACGCAAGCCACCCGGTACACACTCCGTCATTCGTTATGCTTACCGGGTAAATCACGCGGGGCGGCACAGAATTATACACGAAACGTGCATACCGTTTTTGCTCGATTCCCCTGCCCTCGTCGCGGCATGAAAATATCTACTTTTATGGTTATTTTTACTGCCTTGCTCGGTCGGGCAAAATCGCAAAATCCGGCATGCACGCTTCTGTGTTATATCCGCGCGAACCCGTCGCATAAACGATCTGACGGAGTTGTGCAACCGGAATTTGCTTGCTGTAAACGAATGCCGATATGAGAACCTCGCATGGTTTATCCGGTGCGTATGACAAATCTGTTGTACAGTATTTCGTGATTTGCCGGTGCAACATATAGATTTATATAGTGGGAAGAATGACACCGCGAATAAATGGTTTGATTTGAGCGACTTTCTTGCACGATGGAGAGGAGACTTTAAATCATGGAAGCCGCTGCTGACATGATTTGGTTTTTCAAAGGCTCCTCGAAATGTTCCGTGCAAGGGAGCTCAAACAAACATTTATGGGAGGTGTCCTTTACAGGGAAGAAATATATAAAATTTCACAAGGAGAAGAAAAGAATGGCACACAAAGAACTGATTTTGAGCCCCGAATTTGAGTGCATGAGCGCAGACGAAATGGCTGTGCTCCAGGGGGAAAAACTGAAGAAAGTCGTAAAACGCTGCTATGAGAACGTACCGTTTTACACAAAGAAAATGAAGGATCTCGGCGTGGAGCCGGGCGATATTAAGGGCATCGAGGACATCGTAAAGCTACCTTTTACCACAAAGGATGATCTGAGAGAGAATTATCCGTCCGGACTCTGGGCAGCTCCGAAGTCTGAGATCGTGCGTGTGCAGGGAACTTCCGGAACGACCGGAAAGCTTACGATCGTCGGCTACACCCAGCATGATGTGGACGTATGGGCAGAGAGTGTCGGACGCTGTATGACCATGGCGGGTGTGACGAAAGAGGATGTCATCCATGTCTGCTACGGCTACGGTCTGTTTACCGGTGGTCTCGGGGCAGATTTCGGTGCACAGAGACTGGGCGCATTGTCAGTGCCCATGTCAGCCGGAAACACACAGCGTCAGCTGATGGTGATGGAAGATCTGCAGGCAACGGCACTGATGTGTACACCTTCTTATGCGTTGAACCTCGCAGAGTCCATCGTGGCAGCCGGAAAGCAGGATGCCATGAAGCTGAAGGTCGGAATCCACGGCGCAGAGCCCTGGACCGAAGAGATGCGGAAAAAGATCGAGGATATGCTTGGCATTGACTGCTATGACATTTATGGTCTGTGCGAGATCACCGGCCCCGGTGTGGCTCAGGACTGTCAGCATCATAACGGTTTACATATCCATCATGATTTCTTCTATCCCGAGGTACTTGACCCTGTGACTCACGAGGCTGTTGCGGACGGAGAGCTCGGTGAGCTGGTATTCACGACGCTGGAAAAAGAAGGTATGCCGTTACTGCGCTACCGCACCAAGGACCTGACAAGTATCACACATGCACCCTGTGAGTGTGGCAGAACGACGCCTCGTATCAGCAAGTTCAAGGGACGTACCGATGACATGAAGGTCATCCGTGGCGTGAACGTATTCCCGACACAGGTGGAGACCGTTCTGTTATCCATGGGCGGAGATATCTCCAATCATTATCTGATGGTGGTAGACCGCGAGAACAATGCGGATGTGCTCACTGTCATGGTAGAGGTGAACGAAGGCGTCTTCTCCGACGAGATCGGAAAGCTGGATGCATTAAAGAAAGAGGTGGGCGCAAGATTAAAGCAGGCGTTGGGCATCTCTGTTGTCGTGAAGCTGGTTGAGCCTATGACGATCCAGCGAAGCGAAGGAAAAGCAAAGCGCGTCATTGACAATCGTGGTCTGAATTAAAAGGAGGGCATTATGGTAAAACAGTTATCCGTTTTTTTAGAGAACAGAGAAGGACGTATCAAGGATGTCTTAGAGATCCTGGCAACCAATGATATCAATCTTGTAGCCATCAGTCTGGCTGATACAAGCGAGTACGGTCTGCTCCGGATGATCGTATCCGACCCGGAAAAGGCACAGCGTGTCCTGAAGGAAAGAAACGTTTCCGCAATGCTGACCGATGTGATCTGCATCCGTGTTCCCCACGCAGTCGGCTCCTTATACAAGGCTATGAAGGCGCTGGAGGATGCAAAGGTAAACGTGGAGTACATGTATGCATTTGCCAACGGTGAGGATGCATCCGCTGTTATGAAGACCAGAGATGCAGAACTGGCGATCAAGGCGCTGGAGGAGAAGGGATTTTCCGTATACTCTAAGGACGAGGCATACAGTGTAGGAAACTAGTGTGAATCGGCGTAAAATAATCAAAGGCTGATTTTATTGCGGATTTTTGCACGGTAAAGCGTTAGTTTGGCGCAGTTATGCTTGACAATTCAAACATTTGTGCTAGAATAAAAAAAGCCGTTACGATGGCATGTGGGATGACCACAAAAGATCTACAAAAGGAAGATGTAAGATGAGAAAGCAGATTTTATCATTGCTCGTAGAAAATACCGCCGGTGTTACCAGCCATATATCCGGTCTTTTCAGCCGCAGAGGCTACAATATCGACAGTTTTTCGGCAGGCGTGACAGCAGATCCCCGTTTTACACGCATCACGATCGTGAGTACGGGTGATGAGCAGGTGCTGGAACAGATCAAAAAACAGCTGGCAAAGCTGGAGGATGTGCTGGATATCAAGGTTTTAGAACCGGAGGCATCTGTCACGAGAGAGCTGATCCTGGTGAAGATCCGTGCAAAGGATACGGAGCGACAGGCAGTGATGAATGTGACTGACATTTTCCGTGGAAAGATCGTGGATGTGACACATGACTCTATGGTGATCGAACTGACCGGGCAACAGGCAAAGCTGGAGGCGTTTTTGGATCTGCTCTCAGGCTATGAGGTCTTAGAGCTTGCGAGAACGGGCATTACAGGACTTACCCGCGGGTCCGCGGATGTTACATATTTAGATTAAATTATAATTTAGGAGGCAACTATCAATGGAATCACAGGCAAGAATTTTTTATCAGGAAGACTGTAATCTCTCTTTACTGGATGGAAAGACCATCGCAGTGATCGGTTACGGCAGCCAGGGACATGCACATGCGTTAAACGCAAAGGAGTCCGGCTGTAACGTGATCATCGGTCTGTATGAGGGCAGCAAGTCATGGGCAAAGGCCGAGAAGCAGGGCTTCGAGGTTTATACCGCAGCAGAGGCAGCAAAGAAGGCTGACATCATCATGATCCTGATCAACGATGAGTTACAGGCAGATATGTACAAGAGAGACATCGAGCCCAACTTAGAGGCTGGCAATATGCTGATGTTTGCTCACGGTTTCAACATTCATTTCGGATGCATCCAGCCCCCGAAGGATGTGGATGTTACCATGATCGCACCGAAGGGACCCGGACACACCGTTCGCAGCGAGTATCAGGCCGGCAAGGGTGTTCCCTGTCTGGTAGCAGTAGAGCAGGATGCAACCGGTAAGGCATTAGATATGGCTTTAGCATATGCACTGGCAATCGGCGGCGCAAGAGCAGGTGTTCTTGAGACTACCTTCCGTACCGAGACTGAGACTGACCTCTTTGGTGAGCAGGCAGTTCTCTGTGGCGGTGTCTGCGCATTGATGCAGGCTGGTTTCGAGACCTTATGCGAGGCTGGTTATGATCCGAGAAATGCATACTTCGAGTGTATCCATGAGATGAAGCTGATCGTAGACCTGATCTATCAGTCAGGCTTTGCAGGAATGAGATATTCTATCTCCAACACTGCTGAGTACGGCGATTATGTAACCGGACCGAAGATCATCACTGACGAGACAAAGAAGACCATGAAGAAGATCCTTTCTGATATTCAGGATGGTACTTTCGCAAAAGAGTTCTTATTGGATATGTCACCCGCAGGACGCCAGGTTCACTTCAAGGCTATGCGCAAGCTGGCTGCTGAGCATCCCGCAGAGAAGGTTGGTGAGGAAGTTCGTAAGCTGTACAGCTGGAACAACGAGGATGACAAGCTGATCAACAACTAATACATACTGAAAGGTGTTTTTTAGTAAAAAATGTATGGCGGATTTCACCTTTGGGTGGAATCCGCTATTGACGTATCTATAGGAGGTTGCTTTTATGGCAAAACTTTACAATCACAAGGTAGTGGAGCCCAAGTGGCAGAAGGTTTGGGACGATGAGAAGGCATTCGCTGCGACGGATGATTACAGCAAGCCGAAGTATTATGCACTTGTCGAGTTCCCTTATCCTTCCGGACAGGGACTTCACGTAGGACATCCGAGACCGTACACCGCATTGGATATCGTTGCACGTAAGCGCAGAATGCAGGGCTATAATGTCCTCTATCCGATGGGTTGGGATGCATTCGGCTTACCTACCGAAAACTATGCGATCAAAAACAAGATCCATCCCCGCATTGTGACCGAGCAGAATGTGGCCCGTTTCAAGGGACAGCTGCATGCACTCGGATATTCTTTCGACTGGGATCGTGAGGTCAACACGACAGATCCGAACTATTACAAATGGACCCAGTGGATCTTCCTGAAATTGTTTAAGGCAGGACTTGCCTACAAGAAGGAGATGCCCATCAACTGGTGTACCTCCTGCAAGGTCGGACTTGCAAATGAGGAGGTTGTCAACGGTGTCTGTGAGCGTTGCGGTTCTGAAGTTGTTCGCAAGGTCAAGAGTGAGTGGATGTTAAAGATCACCGAGTATGCGGACAAGCTGATCGAGGGCTTGAACGATGTTGATTATATCGAGCGCGTCAAGGTACAGCAGAAAAACTGGATCGGACGTTCAACCGGTGCAGAGGTAGATTTCTCTATCAAGGGAAAAGACGAAAAGCTGCGCATCTATACCACGCGCTGTGATACATTGTTCGGTGTGACCTACATGGTCGTTTCACCGGAGCATCCGATGATCGATAAATATAAGGATGAGATCAAAAACTGGAACGAGATCGAGGCATACCGCGAGCAGGCTTCCAGAAAGTCTGATTTTGAGCGTGCGGAGCTGGCAAAGGACAAGACCGGTGTAGAGATCGACGGTCTTACTGCCATCAATCCGGTTAACGGCAAGGAGATTCCGATCTGGATCTCTGACTATGTACTCATGAGCTACGGAACCGGTGCGATCATGGCAGTGCCTGCGCATGATGAGCGTGACTGGGAGTTCGCAAAGAAATTTGGTCTTCCCATGATCCAGGTCGTTGCGAAAAACGGCGAGGAAGTAGACATCAATGAGGGAGCATTTACGGATGTTGCTACCGGCGTTCTGATCAACTCTGACTTTATCAACGGTCTGGAAGTAAAGGATGCCAAGGAAAAGATGATCGAGTTCCTCGAGGAGAACAAGATCGGTACGGCAAAGACAAACTACAAGCTGCGTGACTGGGTATTCTCACGCCAGCGTTACTGGGGCGAGCCGATTCCGATTGTAGAGTGTGAAAAGTGCGGATTTGTGCCGCTTGATGAGAGCGAGCTGCCGCTGCTTCTTCCCGAGGTGGACAGTTACATGCCTACCGATAACGGAGAGTCACCGCTGGCTGCTATGACAGACTGGGTCAACACCACCTGCCCCTGCTGTGGAGGCCCCGCAAAGCGTGAGACAGATACGATGCCCCAGTGGGCAGGTTCTTCCTGGTATTTCCTGCGTTATACCGATCCGAACAACAGCGAGGCTCTTGCCAGCAAGGAAGCGCTGGAATACTGGATGCCGGTTGACTGGTACAATGGCGGTATGGAGCATACCACACTGCATCTGTTGTACTCCCGTTTCTGGCATAAATTCCTCTATGACGAGGGTGTGGTAAACACACCGGAGCCTTACCAGAAGCGTACCTCTCATGGTATGATCCTCGGCGAGAACGGCGAGAAGATGAGTAAGTCCCGTGGAAACGTGGTCAATCCGGATGATATCGTCCGCGATTACGGCGCTGATACATTGCGTACCTACGAGATGTTTATTGGTGCGTTCGATCTGGCTGCTTCCTGGTCTGAGGATGGTGTGAAGGGCTGCCGTCGTTTCTTAGAGCGTGTATGGAAGCTGCAGGAGATCATGACGGACGAAACAGGTTACTCGAAAGATCTGGAGACAAAGATGCACCAGACGATCAAGAAGGTCAGCAATGACTTTGAGAATCTGAAATACAATACTGCGATTGCAGCCATGATGGCGCTGATCAATGATTTTTACAAGAAGAATTCCATCACAAAGGATGAGTTTAAGACATTCATTACGCTGCTGAACCCGGTGGCACCTCATATCACGGAGGAGCTGTGGGAGATCGCAGGCTTTGAGGGAAGAGTATACCAGACCACATGGCCGGAGTATGACGAGGCGAAGACGGTAGAGTCTACTGTAGAGATCGCTCTTCAGATCAACGGCAAGATCCGCGGTACACTTGTGATCGCAAAGGATGCCGACAAGGATGATGTCATTGCAAAGGCAAAGGAGGAGCTTGCCGACAAGCTCACCGGAACGATCGTGAAGGAGATCTATGTACCCGGACGTATCGTGAACATTGTTCAGAAGTAAAATGAAAAATCAGGTCGAAGTATTTACTGCTGAGACCGTGATAGAATGATTCAGGAGTGCAAAAATTCCATTGTCGAAGACAATTTTAAATGAATTTTTGCATTTTCTGTGAGTGCAACGAACAGAAATAGGAGGAAAAAAGCATGGGAATGACAATGACGCAGAAGATCCTCGCAGCGCATGCAGGATTAGAGAGCGTGGTAGCCGGACAGCTGATCGAGGCGGATCTCGATCTGGTACTGGGCAATGATATTACCTCACCGGTTGCGATCCATGAGATCGAGAAGATGAATGTCGAGGGTGTGTTCCACAAGGATAAGATCGCTCTTGTCATGGATCATTTTGTGCCGAACAAGGACATCAAGTCCGCAGAGCACTGCAAGTGTGTGCGCGAGTTCGCCTGCAAAAATGAGATCACAAACTATTTTGACGTGGGAGAGATGGGTATCGAGCATGCACTGCTCCCGGAAAAAGGTCTGACCGTAGCCGGTGACGTGATCATCGGTGCGGATTCACACACCTGTACATACGGCGCGTTGGGCGCGTTTTCTACCGGTGTCGGAAGTACCGATATGGCAGCCGGTATGGCGACCGGACGCGCATGGTTTAAAGTACCTTCCGCTATCAAGGTGGTGATCACCGGAAAGAAACAGAAATATGTCAGCGGCAAGGATGTGATCCTTCACCTGATCGGTGAGATCGGTGTAGATGGCGCATTATATCAGTCATTAGAGTTCGTTGGCGATAGTATCGCAGAGTTATCAATGGACGACCGTTTTACGATTGCGAACATGGCGATCGAGGCAGGCGCAAAGAACGGAATTTTCCCGGTAGACGCGTTGGCTGAGGAGTACATGAAAGATCATTCCAAGAGACCCTACAAGATTTACGAGGCAGATGCTGACGCAGAGTATGTGCGTGAGGTCGTGATCGATCTGAATACCTTAAAGCCGACGGTTGCTTTCCCGCATCTGCCGGAGAACACCAAGACCATCGATGAGGTGGGCGATATCGCCATTGATCAGGTGGTGATCGGTTCCTGCACCAACGGCCGCTATGAGGATCTGGCTGTCGCAGCCGAAATCTTAAAGGGCAAAAAGGTGAAGAAGGGACTGCGTGTTATCGTGATCCCTGCAACCCAGCAGATCTATCTGGATGCGATGGAAGCTGGTTTTATCCGCACCTTTATCGAGGCAGGCGCGATCGTGAGCACACCGACTTGTGGTCCTTGTCTTGGTGGCTACATGGGTATCCTCGCAGAGGGCGAGCGCTGTGTATCTACGACCAACCGCAATTTCGTCGGACGTATGGGACATGTAAACAGTGAGATCTATCTTGCCAGCCCGGCTGTCGCTGCAGCCAGTGCATTGACCGGTAAGATTTCTGATCCAAGAGCATAGGAGGAATTTGACATGAAAGCAAACGGACATGTATTTAAGTATGGAGATAACGTGGATACTGACGTTATTATCCCCGCAAGATATCTGAATTCCTCCGATCCGAAGGAGCTTGCAACGCACTGCATGGAGGATATCGACAAGGACTTCGTAAACAAGGTTCAGCAGGGAGACATCATAGTGGCAGACAAGAATTTCGGCTGTGGTTCTTCCAGAGAGCACGCACCGATCGCCATCAAGGCTGCCGGTGTGAGCTGTGTCATCGCAGAGACATTTGCGCGTATTTTCTACCGCAATGCGATCAATATCGGATTGCCGATCATTGAGTGCCCGGAAGCCGCCGCAGGCATCGAGGCAGGAGATGAGGTCGAAGTCGATTTTGACAGCGGCGTGATCACCAACAAGACAAAGGGTACATCCTTCCAGGGACAGCCTTTCCCGGAGTTCATGCAGAAGATCATCAAGGCAGAGGGCCTCGTGAACTACATCAACGCGAAGTAAGATACTCACGATAGGCCCGCGACACCTTGATCCGCGTGTAGATTTCCGCATAATCGCTGGCGGAGAGCCCGGCGATATAATTTGTAGGATAATTGCGGTCGATCCCGGCATTTTTTGCCAGATCGACCGCTTTGTTGTATGCGATCGCGGCATCCGTTTCATTCGTATAGATACCGATCTGATAATTTCCGTTGATGTGGATGCGTGTCAGATAGGAGATGCGTCCGTTTTCGTCCAGACGGCTGACACCGTAGTAGGGATTGATATTGCGAATGTTTTCATAGCGGAAATCATGGCAGTCACCGTTGACAAATTCGTAGTCTGTCCCCATTACCGCGTAATTCTTGATACCGTAGCGGGAGAGCAGTGACATCTGCATGCCATAGTCATTGGTGTAAAGATGCCCGCCACGCTGAAGGATCTTGTGGCTGGAGTAGTAAAACAGATCGTCATTATCAAACTTTAGCTCCAGCTCCGGTGACAGATAATAAACAAAATAATGCTGGGATTGCAGATAGATTGGCGTGCCGAGATACATGCCGTTGTCGCGGAAATTGAGCAGGATCACGGTCTTCTCAAACGGAATTTTTTCATAACACAAAAATGCATCCGGCAGAGCAGCATCCGCGTCATCGAGCAGTGCGCGTGCCTGAACATACACCGCATTTGCATCTTCAAAAGTCGGAAAGCTTCCGAGGGAGATGTGCTTCGCCCGGTAGTGGATGTTGGCGCGATAATAGCGTGTACCGTCTTTTTTTTGTGCTTCGTATACCCCTGTTGCCATCCCGGTCTTCCTTTCCACGCTGTCATGCATATCCGTGGTCAGGGATGCACACACAGCCGTTCTTATTTAAAAGTCTACCATATTTATTGACAAATGAAAATGCGTTATTTATAATGAGTGGCAGTGTATTTATAATTATGAAGGATAAAGGTGAACATATGTCTATTTATTATTCAAGCACACGAAATGCAAACGACAAGGTGACTGCTTCTCAGGCAATCTTAAAAGGTTTGGCAGATGATGGCGGACTGTTTGTCCCCAGCGAGATCCCTGCGTTAGATGTGAGTCTGAAGGATCTGGCAGATATGACTTATCAGCAGACTGCTTATGAAGTAATGAAGTTGTTTTTGACAGACTTTACGGAGGAGGAGTTAAAGAACTGTATAGGCAGTGCCTACGATTCCAAGTTTGATACCGGGGAGATCGCACCGCTCGTAGAGGCAGAGGGTGCTTACTATCTGGAACTGTTTCACGGTGCAACGATCGCGTTTAAGGATATGGCACTTTCCATTCTGCCGCATCTTCTCATCACGGCAGCACGCAAGAACAATGTAAAAAATGATATTGTGATTCTGACTGCAACGTCCGGAGATACCGGAAAGGCAGCGTTAGCAGGCTTTGCGGATGTAAAGGGAACAAAGATCGTAGTCTTTTATCCGAAGAACGGTGTCAGCCCGATTCAGGAAAAGCAGATGGTGACCCAGAAGGGTGACAATACATACGTGGTAGGAATCAAGGGAAACTTTGATCAGGCACAGACCGGTGTCAAGCAGATGTTTAACGACGCTGAGTTTGCGAAGCTGATGGATGCGAATGGCTATCAGTTTTCTTCTGCCAATTCGATCAATATCGGCCGTCTTGTTCCGCAGATCGTATATTATGTTTACGCATATGCAAAGCTGTTAAAGGAAGGTGTGATCGCAGACGGAGAGAAGATCAATGTTGTAGTTCCGACCGGAAACTTTGGAAATATTCTGGCGGCCTTCTATGCAAAAAATATGGGACTTCCCATCGCAAAGCTGATCTGTGCATCTAATGAGAACAAGGTGCTGTTTGACTTCTTTACAACCGGCACCTATGATAAAAACCGCGAGTTTATGCTCACCAGCTCACCGTCCATGGATATTCTGATCTCCAGCAATCTGGAACGTCTGATCTACCGCATTGCCGGAAACGATGCAGAGAAAAATGCGGCACTGATGAAAGCACTCACTGAGACCGGCGTTTATGAGATCACGCCGGAGATGAAAGAACAGTTGTCAGACTTTGAGGGTGGTTTTGCAACAGAAAAGGATACCGCCGAGACGATCAAAAAGCTCTATGATGCGACCGGATATGTGATTGATACGCACACTGCAGTTGCCGCGAGCGTGTACAATGCATACAGGGAAAAGAGCGGTGATACAGCAAAGACTGTGATCGCCAGCACCGCGTCCCCCTTTAAATTCACGAGAAGTGTCATGAAGGCAATCGATGAGCGCTATGACGCCATGGGTGATTTTGAACTGGTGGATGAGTTGAGCAAGATCGGAAACGTCGCTGTTCCGCAGGCAATCGAGGACATCCGCAGCGCAGCCGTACTTCACGACCATGTCTGCGAAGTAGAGGAGATGCCTGAGGTCGTCAAAGAGTTTCTCGGAATTAAATAGAACAGAAAAAATCCTGCACATTTGTGCAGGATTTTTTCTGTTCTATTTTACATTTCTGAAATAACGATATTGACGACACCAAAGGGAAACAGTGCCGGGAATATGTACATGCACGATCCGGATGAGACTGCCTGCTTTTCGCCGGAAATAGGCGGTTCCAGTCCAAGCTCTACAGAGTAGGAGTTGGAAATGTTTACATTGAACAGACCGTTATGGAGATTTAAAAAGTCCTCCATGGATGCCTGTACATACTCATCAAAACTGGTAAATTCTTCAGAAACATATCGGCTGGCAAATTGGATCGCCGTCTCTTCCGACATATCCAGAATGGATGTCAACTGATAGAATCCGGTGATCTTCTGGGTTGCAAATTTTTGTGTCGGATAGGAGGTTGACCGGATCACGGGGCGAAGCAGTGTAAAATCACCGCCGATAAAACGGATCAGGTTGTTCAGCAAAAGCTGTAAGTACTCCAACTGATACTCTTTGTTGGGGGAGTTCAGATCCGAGCAGTAGTCCTTGACGAGAGAGAGCACGGTCTCTCCATCCTCGAGCGGGAGATCCTCCTCTGCAATGGAATTCTCGGAAATGTATTCGTTTACCAGCGCATGGAATGTCGCCTGATCGAAGATACCCTGTTCTTCGAGAATCTGTCCGAGCAGAAGATATTTCGGATACTGTGTCGCTAAAAGTTCATTCACCTGTTCCTCGGTTAAGTATCCTTTATCTACGCATAATTCGCCGAACCGCTTGTCCGTGTGCGTCTGTGCGATCCGGATATCCTCAATCTGCTCAGCGGTCATAAGCGAAGCGTGCATGGCAAGCGTACCGAGCTGGATATGAGCCGTAGATTCTTTTTTCATGGCATCGATCAACTGATCTGTTGATACAACACCCTTATTCAGCAGAAAACCGCCAAAAAATTGTACAAACATAACAAATTCCTCTATAAATGAAATGTAAAAAAGTTGAATGGTTAATCAAATTTGGTCGAAACGATGGATTTAATCTGTTCTTCATTGATCGGCTTTTGGATGAAATCCTTGGCACCTGCCTCAATTGCTGCTTTCAACTGCTGCTGCGTACCGACAGAGGATACGATAATGATCTGTGCCGCGGGATCTGCAGCAATAATTTCTTTTACCGCCGTGATACCATCCTTGATCGGCATGATAATGTCAAGAAAAATAATATCAGGTTTTTCGACCATATATTTCTCTACCGTTTCGTCCCCATTGACTGCCTCAATAAAATGTACAGCACCCATTGAGGATAAAACATCCTTTAATTGTTTACGGGCGAGAATAGAATCATCGCCGATTAATACTTTAGCATCCTTTAACAGCATGGTAATACTCCTTTTTTAAAAATTTGGTTATCACTATTAAAATAGTACAACTTTTTATATAAATAGGCAATATCCATTTTCTATTTTGCATATATTTCTTGGCAAATACTATATTTTATGGTATCATCGTTTACAGTTGAAATCGAAAGAAAAGCGAGGTAATAATATGGGTTCAGATTCTTTTATGTCACTATTTGATATGATTATCTGCTTCTATGGTGTGTATCTGATCTACAGTGCCTATCAGATGAAACGGACGCATCAGCCCTCAAACCTGATTATCAATCAGGCCGAACTTGTCGGTGCGAGAGATGTGAAGGGTTTTTGTGAAGCGATGTTCAAGCCGCTGGTAGTGTTCGGAGTCATGGCGGTCATTTACGGCATCGCAGGATTTATTAATGACAGGTATCTGGATGTGCCGATGGCAAATCTGGTGTCAGTTGCATTGTTCCTGATTCTCTGCTTCTGGTTTTTGAGAGAGACGAAGAAGAACAAAGCGAAATACCTAAAATAAAAATCAAAAAATGTATCTGCTACTTGTTGCCCTTATCTCCGTTTCACTCCGGTCGGGCAAAAGCGTAGCAGATACATTTTTTTAATTTCTATCATGTAAGTGTTATCTTTGATCCATAGGTATATATTCTCTGTGAGGCGAAATGCTCATATATGCCGGGCGCATGATCTTTCCACCGCAGCAGAGCTCTTCCATGCGGTGTGCGCTCCATCCGGCAATACGTGCGATCGCAAAGATGGGGGTGTATAACTCTAGCGGAAGACCCAGCATGGAATATACAAATCCGCTGTAAAAATCCACATTGGGACTGACACCCTTATAGATCTTGCGCTCCTGTGAGATGATCTGGGGCGCGAGTCGTTCCACCATCGCGTAGAGCGCGAATTCTTTTTCATAGCCCTTTTCAATGGAAAGACGTTCCACGAAGGAGCGGAAGATGACTGCACGCGGGTCAGAGAGCGAGTAGACTGCGTGACCCATACCATAGATGAGTCCTGCTTTGTCAAATGCCTCTTTATGCAGTAGTCTGCGAAGGTAATCGCTCACCTCATCCTCGTCCGTCCAGTCACTGATCTCTGCCTTCATTGCCTCAAACATCTGGACAACTTTAATATTGGCACCGCCGTGCTTGGGCCCCTTCAGTGATCCGAGAGAAGCTGCGACTACGGAGTATGTATCCGTGCCGGATGACGATACGAGATGTGTGGTAAATGTGGAGTTGTTGCCGCCGCCGTGCTCCATGTGCAGGATCAGGGCAATATCCAGAAGTTTCGCCTCGAGGGGCGTATATTTTTTGTCGGGACGCAGTGTATAGAGGATCGTCTCCGCAGTGGAAAGATGATCTTCCGGAGTGTGGATAAACAGACTCTCGCCGTCGTGATAGTGACGGTACGCCTGATAACCGTACACGGAGAGCAGCGGAAACAGACTGATCAGCTGCAGACACTGACGCAGTACATTCGGGGCAGAAGTGTCATTGGCGGCATCATCATAGGAATACAGGGTCAGCACACTTCGTGCAAGCGTATTCATCATATCCTTGCTGGGTGCTTTCATGATAATGTCGCGGACAAAGCTTGTCGGCAGCGAACGGTAGTCAGCCAGCAGCGCACAAAACTGTTTTAATTCGTCTTTTGTGGGAAGCTTGCCAAACAGCAGGAGATAGGTACACTCCTCGTAGCCAAAGTGGCTGTTTGGCTGGATGCCGCGCACGAGATCGCGCACGTTGTAGCCCCGGTAAAATAACTGGCCGTCGGCGGGAACCGATTTCCCGTCGACGATTTTGGTGGAATTGACTTCGGATATTTCGGTCAGACCGACGAGAACACCTTTTCCGTTCAGGTCGCGCAGACCGCGTTTGACATCGTGTTTGGTATATAACTCAGGATCAATGCGGTAAGAGCTGATACTCTGCTCTGCCAGCTTTTTGAGTTCGGGGGTGATTTCGGCAAAATTACGCTCCATTTGATACGCCTCCTTTTCCTGTTTATGGTAAAAAAAATTGCCTTAGAGTTATCATCATAACACAGACTCATGTCAAAAAACCACAAAAATCAGAAAGTTTATAGAATTTTAACATTTTCGTAAAAAAATATCGCAAAAGTTTTTTAAATGTCCGTAAAATAACCACTTTACGGATAGAGAAAAAAATGTTAAGATATTAACGATTGAGTAGGATAACAAACCTAACAGTAAAATCTTTAAATTTTTTAAAGAAATAAAATAAGAAAAGAGAGGTAAACACAAGATGGCAGCAATCGATTTAACAAAGTATGGCATCACCGGAACAACTGAGATCGTTCACAATCCTTCCTATGAGATGTTATTTGAGGAGGAGACCAAGCCGGAGCTGGAGGGCTATGAGAAAGGTCAGGTAACCGAGCTCGGAGCAGTGAACGTTATGACCGGTATCTATACAGGCCGTTCACCAAAAGACAAATATATCGTTATGGATGAAAACTCTAAGGACACTGTATGGTGGACTTCTGATGAGTACAAGAATGACAACCATCCGATGAGCGAGGAAGTATGGGCAACCGTAAAGGATCTCGCAAAGAAAGAGCTTTCCAATAAGAGACTGTTCGTTGTAGATGCATTCTGTGGAGCAAACAAGGATACCCGCATGAACGTTCGTTTCATCGTTGAGGTAGCATGGCAGGCACATTTCATTAAGAACATGTTCATCGTTCCTACCGAGGAAGAGCTGGCAAGCTTCGAGCCTGATTTTGTTGTTTACAACGCATCCAAGGCTAAGGTAGAGAACTACAAGGAGCTCGGATTAAACTCTGAGACCTGTGTTGCATTCAATATTACCAGCCGCGAGCAGGTAATCATCAACACCTGGTACGGCGGTGAGATGAAGAAGGGTATGTTCTCTATGATGAACTACTATCTGCCGTTAAAGGGCATCGCTGCAATGCACTGCTCAGCAAACACAGATATGAATGGTGAGAATACTGCGATCTTCTTCGGTCTGTCAGGAACCGGAAAGACCACTCTTTCTACTGATCCCAAGCGTCTGCTGATCGGTGATGATGAGCACGGCTGGGATGACAACGGCGTATTCAACTTCGAGGGAGGCTGCTACGCAAAGGTTATCAATCTGGATAAGGATTCTGAGCCTGATATCTACAATGCGATCAAGCGCGACGCTCTGTTAGAGAACGTAACTGTAGATGAGGCAGGAAAGATTGATTTTGACGATAAGAGTGTAACCGAGAACACACGTGTATCTTATCCGATCCAGCACATTAACAATATTGTACGTCCTGTATCTTCTGCACCGGCAGCTAAGAACGTGATCTTCCTGTCAGCAGATGCATTCGGTGTACTTCCCCCGGTATCTATTCTGACACCTGAGCAGACAAAGTACTACTTCCTGTCAGGATTTACCGCAAAATTAGCAGGTACAGAGCGTGGAATCACCGAGCCTACACCTACCTTCTCCGCTTGCTTCGGTCAGGCATTCTTAGAGCTGCATCCGACCAAGTATGCAGAAGAGCTTGTTAAGAGAATGGAGCAGAGCGGTGCAAAGGCTTACCTTGTAAATACCGGATGGAACGGAACCGGAAAGCGTATCTCTATCAAGGATACCCGTGGAATCATCGATGCGATCTTAAATGGTGACATCAACAACGCACCTACCAAGACATTGCCGATCTTTAATTTCGAGATTCCTACCGAGCTGACTGGTGTGGATACCGGAATTCTGGATCCTCGTGACACCTACGCAGATGCTGCTGAGTGGGAGACCAAGGCAGATGATCTTGCTGATCGTTTCATTAAGAACTTTGCAAAATATGAGAGCAATGATGAAGGTAAGGCACTGGTAGCTGCCGGCCCTCAGAAGTAAGATCAGGTTCTTAAAAAATTTGCAAATGAGAAGTTTTTTCCATTGCGAATTACCACGTATTAAGTTATAATTTTGATAGA
>JBJEML010000031.1:0-18479 GCA_051879675.1 Lachnospiraceae bacterium
ACAAAAGGACAGAATGCGATCAAGCTCATGCTGGATCTGGCGACCTACAGTGTGGGAGAGCCGGTTAAGCTGAAAGATATTGCGAAAAGACAGCGGATCTCTGAAAAATATCTGGAACAGATCATTGCGCTTTTACACAAAGCCGGGCTGGTAAAAAGTATCCGTGGAGCGCGTGGCGGATATGCACTTTACTATCCGCCGGAAAAGTATACAGTCGGGCAGGTCCTTCGGACCGCAGAAGGAAATCTGGCACCGGCAGATTGTGTAGGTGAGAATGGAACGCCTTGCGAGAATAAAGCCACCTGTGTCAGCTACCGTCTGTGGGAAAAGCTGGATACGGCGATCAACGATGTGCTGGAATCCATTACGCTGGCGGATATGCTGGACTGGCAGAACGAGCTGTCGGCAGACCAGTATGTGATATAGAGAAAATATAGTTTCCCTTTTATAAGAAAAATGGTTATAATACATCTAACAAATGATAAGGGGGAAGAAAAGGAATGTTATTTGGAAAGAAAAGCCGGATGAATTCGGCGGATGGATACTCTGCCGGAACCGGCGACGGAACCGGCACATTCACGGAAATGCCGAACGGAAAAAAAACAAAGAAATTTTCTGCGGCGAAGCTCAGCCGTAATCTGGGATTGATCCTGCTGGCTTTGCTACTGGTCTATCTTTTTGGAGGCAGTGTGTATACGCTGCGTGAGAATGAGTATGCGGTCGTCACGACCTTTGGTGTGCCTGCGGTCGTAGGAGAACCGGGCATGCATGTGAAGATACCGTATGTGCAGCAGATGCAGCGTGTGCCGAAGACGATCAATGGATTTTCCATCGGTTATGACAGGGAAACCAATGAGTCGATCGATGCGGAGTCGTTTATGATCACGCGCGATTACAATTTTGTCAATGTGGACTTTTACGCGGAGTACCGTGTGACAGATCCGGTAAAGTACATGTATCAATCACAGGATCCCGTCGCGATCCTGAAAATGCTTACGCAGAGCTACATTCGTGATACGATCGGTCTCTACGATGTGGACAGCGTGATCACGACCGGAAAAAACGAGATACAGGCTTCTATCAAAGAGAAGATCATGACACGTCTGGATCAGGAAGATCTCGGCATCCAGCTTGTAAATATTACGATTCAGGATGCGGAACCGCCCACAGCGGAAGTCATTGATGCCTTCAAAAATGTTGAAAACGCAAAACAGGGCAAGGAGACTTCCATCAACAAGGCGAACCAGAAGCGCAACGAGGATATTCCGGCAGCACGCGCAAAAGTGGATGAGACGTTAAAGACCGCGAACGCAAAGGCGGAGGAGCGTGTCAACGAGGCCAAGGGTCAGGTGGCACGTCTGAATGAACTGTTTGAGGAGTACAAAAAATATCCGCTCATCACAAAACAGCGTATGTTTTACGAGACGATGGAGGACATTCTGCCTGATATGAAGGTGATCATCACAAAGAGTGACGGAAGTACACAGACAATGCTTCCGCTGGAGAGCTTTGCAAATATTGATCTGAATACAACAGATACCGAACAGAACGAGGCGGGAGGTGCGACTGATGAAGAAAACTAGAGGAAAGAAATGGATACTGGTTGTACTTGCCATTGTTCTGATCGCACTTGGCGGCTCCTGTATGGTGGTGACGTATCCGAATGAATATGCAGTGGTCAAGCAGTTTGGAAAGATCGTTGCAGTCAGGGAAAATCCGGGACTGAGCGTGAAGATGCCGTTTGTCCAGCACGTGGAAAAGATCGAGAAGGAAGTGTTGCTCTACGATCTGGCGGTGAGCGATGTCATGACAAAGGACAAAAAGTCCATGATCGCAGACTGCTTTGTGCTCTGGGAGATCAATGATCCGATCAGATATACGCAGACACTGAGTGCGCAGAAGAGCAATGCGGAATACCGCATCAACACGATCGTGTACAACAGCCTGAAAAATGTGATCAGCTCACTCTCTCAGGAGGAGGTTATCAGCGGGCGTGACGGTGAACTGGCTGCTTCCATCAAAAGCAATATCGGAGACACGTTGAATCAGTACGGTATCACCCTGCTGGCTGTGGAGACAAAATCGCTTGACCTGCCGGATGAGAACAAGGCAGCTGTCTACGAGCGCATGATCTCCGAGCGAAACAATATCGCAGCTACTTACAAGGCAGAGGGCGAGGAGGAAGCCAAGGAGATATCCAACAATACCAAGGCTGAGATCACAATTATGCAGTCCGAGGCGGATGCACAGGCAGAGGAGATCGTTGCAAAAGGCGAGGCGGAGTACATGCGGATTCTGAGTGATGCATATAATAACGAGGAAAAGGCAGATTTTTATCTGTTTTTGCGGTCTCTGGATGCGGCAAAGGCGACGATGAAGGGAGATAACAAGACACTGATCATCGATGAGACTTCGCCGCTGGCAGATATTTTTTACGGGAGATAGTGAACGGACGAAACTAAAAAATGCCACTGCTCGGAGATCCTCTGAGCAGTGACATACAGATTACGAAAGGGCTTCTACCTTCTGTACTTTTATCATATTTGTTGTACCGGAATGGCCGAGGGGCACACCGGAGGTGATGACTACGATATCATCCTCTGCGATGTGTCCTTTTTTCTGTGCACATTCGACTGCATGGTTAAAAAGATCCAGCACATGATGGCGTTCCTCCATGACGATCGGTGTCACACCCCAGGAGAGGTTCAGCTGTCTTGCCACCCGCGCGCTTGGCGTGCAGGCGATGATATCCGACTGCGGGCGATAGCGGGAGATCATGCGTGCCGCATAGCCGGATTTTGTAACGGTCAGGATCGCGCGCGCACCCAGATCGAGTGCGGTCGTACAGGTGGCGTGACAGATGGCATCGGTAATGTCCGGATTTTCATCTCTGGCGGTGGAAAAGAAACGCTTGCGGTAGTCGATGTCCGCCTCGGTGCGCTCGGCGATGCGTGCCATTGCCTGCAACGCCTCCACAGGGTAGGCACCCGCGGCTGTCTCGCCGGAGAGCATGATCGCGCTTGTGCCGTCGTAGATCGCATTTGCCACGTCTGTGACCTCTGCACGGGTGGGACGGGGATTTTTCATCATGGAATCCAGCATCTGCGTCGCCGTGATGACCTGTTTGCCTGCGGCGTACACTTTCTTGATGATCATTTTCTGGATGACAGGTACTTCTTCCATGGGGATCTCGACACCCATGTCACCGCGCGCGATCATGATACCGTCAGATACCTCAATGATCTCGTCGATGTTTTTGACCCCTTCATCATTTTCAATCTTTGCGATGATGGCGATACCTTCACCGCCGTTCTGTTCCAGAAGATGACGGATTTGTAGCACGTCCTCTTTTGTGCGGACAAAGGATGCCGCGATGATGTCCACATCCTGATCGATACCGAAGAGGATATCCTCCCGGTCTTTTTCACTCATGTAGGGCAGTGAGAGATGAACGCCGGGAACATTGATGCCCTTGTGATTGCTGAGTGCGCCGTCGTTGTGCACCTCGCAGATAATATTCTTGCCCTCGATGGCGGTCACCTCCATGGAGATCAGACCGTCATCCAAAAGTACGATCGTTCCGACGGACACATCCTGATAGAGTTCCTCGCAGGTGATGCCGACGGAGGAAACATCGCCGGGCTCATCACTTGTCGTGAGTGTGAAGGTTTGTCCGCGGGTGAGCTGTACCCTTCCGTCCTTAAAATTTTTCAGACGGATCTCAGGACCTTTCGTATCTAAAAGGATGGCAACCGGAAGATCTTTCTCGTCCCGGATTCTTTTGATCGTATCCATCCGTTTTTTCTGTTCTTCGTGATCACCGTGGGAAAAATTGAAGCGTGCGACATTCATGCCGTTCTCGACAAGTGCTTCCAGGACACCGGGTACTTCCGTAGCCGGCCCCATGGTACAGATGATCTTTGTTTTTCTCATAGGATCGTTTACCTCCGAATAAATTCATTTGATTTGTACAATCTTATTATAGGATATGTAAAATTTTTTTCAATATTTAAGGAGTACAAAAATATGAATCAGGTAGAAAAATCAGTGGTAAATCAGCGGAAGATCGCGATCATCGGATGTGGATTTGTGGGCGCGTCCTGTGCGTTTGCGCTCATGCAGAGCGGGATGTTTTCAGAGATGGTACTGATCGATGTGGATAAAAGCCGTGCGGAGGGAGAGGCGATGGATATCAGCCACGGGACACCCTTTGCCAAGCCGTCAAAGATCTACGCAGGTGATTATGACGATATTACAGATGCGGCAATCATTGTGATCACTGCCGGGGCAAACCAGAAGCCGGATGAGACGAGACTGGATCTTGTACACAAGAATGTAAAGATCTTTCAGTCCATTATTCCCCAGATCAGAGAGCGGGACTGCCATGGCATTTTACTTGTTGTGTCAAATCCGGTGGACATTCTCACCTTTGTGGCGGCAAAACTGTCCGGTTTCACGGAAAACCGCGTGATCGGTTCCGGCACGGTACTGGACACGGCGCGACTCAAACGGGCGGTGTCCGAGCATCTGACCGTGGACAGCCGCAGTGTCCATGCGTTTATTATCGGAGAGCACGGCGACAGTGAGATAGCTGCATGGTCCGGGGCAAACGTCTCAGGTATTCCTCTGAGCGATTTCTGTGAGCTGCGGGGACATTATAAGCATGCAGAAAATACAACCCGCATTGCCGAGGAGGTCAAGAACAGCGCTTATGAGATCATCGAAAAAAAGCAGGCGACCTACTATGGTATCGCCATGTCGGTGAAACGCATCTGTGAGGTGATCCTGCGGGATGAGAAATCCATTCTCCCGGTGTCATCCATGATGTACGGGGAATACGGCATTTCGGACGTTGCACTGTCCATGCCTGCGATCGTGGGAAAAAACGGCGTGGAGACGAAGGTGCCGATCCCGCTTTCCAAGGATGAGCTGGAGCGCCTGCAGCAATCCGCGTCGATGCTTCGGGATGTGCTGGATGAGGTAGGAATGTGATCGGAACAAAAGTCTATCCTTTTGGCTAGTTTACTTCTCATGACCTGTTCGGGTATACTGTATGACAGGAACAATAGTGAAGAATGATATACATGAAAACTCATGCGGAAAGGAAGATTTCATGTCAGATAAAAAATACGTAAAACCTGCCGTGGATGAACACTATGTACGTCCGCAGGCGGCGTGGGAGAAGATGAAGGCTGCGAGGAGCATGCGACAGACGGTCTATCTCTATGGAACAACGGGGACCGGTAAGACGACTTTTGTGATGGACTTTCTCGGCAGAAGGCGTTGTTGTTATGCGTCTGTGGCAGATACCGGAATCGATGAGATTGCCGGGATGATGCCGGAGAAGTCGGAGACTTACACGATTTTTGTGATCGACGATCTGTATCTGTTGGAAACAGAGGATGACAGAAGTGCCTGTGGGCATCTGATCGGGAAAATGAGCGCCAGAACGGATGTGTGGCTGATCCTGATCTCCAGAGCACCCATGCCGAAATGGCTGAAAACAGCATTTGTTCGTTACATTTTCGTGACCATCGGGGAAGAAGAACTGTGCCTGAATCAAAAAGAGCAGGAGCAGTATCTGGAGAAATGGGAACTGATGCCGACAGCGGTTACCGTCAGGAGAATCTGGGAGCTGGGGCATGGCAATCCGTTATTCCTTCGGATCGTGGCAATGCGGTTGCGGGATACTTTGCCGGCAGATCTGCAGAGGGATAAGGCAGCAGCGGAGCTTCGCGCCATTGAGGAGTCCAGAATGGATCTGTGGGATTATCTGGAAGTACATGTGTATGACCAGTGGAGCGTGGAACTGCAGGAGTTTCTGGAAGCAGTATGTATCGTGGAGCAGTTTGATCTGCAGATGGCGCAGCAGATTACAAAGAAAAAAGAGGCAGGAAAGCTGATCCGGCAGGCGCAGGAAACCGGAAACTTCCTGATCGAATACAGAGAGAATGACCAGAGCATTTATGAGATGAGAACTCCCATGAAATATTCCATGCGCCGGAGACTTGAGGCGAAATATTCCCAGGATTACATCATGGAGCTGTATTACAGTGCCGGAAACAGCTATGAGATCGCCGGAAATGTGCGTGAAGCGCTGAAGATGTATGAGACCTGTCACAACGAAGATGGAATCTCCCGTATTCTGATCGATAATGCGAGAAGAAATCCGGCATCGGGAGAGTATTTTGAACTGAGGCGCTACTATCTGGCGCTGCCGGAGGAGAAGATCGCGGAGAGCGTGGAACTGATGGCAGGCATGAGTATGCTTCAGTCCATCCTTTTAAACGAAGAAGAAAGTGAGCGCTGGTATCAGAAGCTGACCGATTATGCGAAGAAAAAGACCGGAGGACAAAAACGGGCAGCGGAAAGCAGACTGCTGTATCTGGAAATCGGTCTGCCCCACAGGGGGATCATTCAGTTGACGGATCTGCTCAAGCGGGCCGGAGTGCTTTTGCTGGAAAGAAAGCTGGCACTTCCGGAGTTTTCCGTAACGAGCAATCTGCCCTCTATGATGAATGGTGGAAAAGATTTCTGTGAGTGGAGTAAAAAGGATAGGGAACTGGCAAAGAGTCTGGGTAAGGTGGTGCCCTTTGTGCTGGGAAAATATGGAAAAGGTCTGGTCAATCTGGCCCTTGCGGAAAGCTTTTTTGAAAAGGGAGGGGACGACTATGAGGTGGCAGCCCTTGCAGGAAACGGAAGAATGCAGGCAGAGAGCGGCGGAAAGATCGAGCAGGTCTTTGTGGCGGTGGGGATACTGACACAGCTGTCCATCCTGAATAACCGAATGGATGATGCGGTGGACATGTTGGAGAGCTTTCGGCAGGTGGCGGATGTGGAAGCACCGAAGCTGCTGCCCAATATCCGTGCCATGTCGGTGCGCATGGATCTGTACATGGGTAGGATCAGCGAAGCCGATCAGTGGATGGAGGAAGCCCCGGATGAGGATGCGGAATTCAGCACCATGGAGCGTTATCGTTATCTGACAAAGGTGCGTGTCTATCTGATGTCCGGGCGTAGGGAAAAAGCATTGCGTTTACTGAATAAATTACGTTTTTACGCAGAAAAAATGCACCGGACTTATGTAGGAATGGAAGTGAAGATACTGGCAGCTATTGCCATGTACCGTATGGGAAAGGACGGCTGGCAGGAAAAACTGCAGGAGGCTGTGACAGAGGCGGAGGAATATCACTTTGTGCGCATCCTGACAAAGGAAGGAGCCGCTGTTCTGGAACTTTTAAAAACAGCACCGATCACATGGAAGGATCCGTCGTTCAAAAAGCAGGTCATGAAAGAATGTGGGCAGATGGCAGGCTTTTATCCGGCGTACCTGAAAGAAAAGCAGGAGGGAAATGTAACCTTGACCGATAAAGCACTTAAGATCCTGCGGCTGCAGGCAGAAGGAATGTCCGTGGAAGAGATCGCCAGACAGCTGGATCTGTCAAAGGCCGGCGTGAAATATTACAATCAGGAGACCTATAAAAAGCTGGGAGTCAACAACAGGGCAGCCGCGGTGGCGGAAGCCAGAAACAGGCGGCTGATCTGAAAAAACAGCTTGCACATCCGTTCTGTCCGTGTTACACTCAGACCAAAACGCAGGTCAAAGAGACAAGGCTTGGAAACCCGTTTTTGAGGAGACGGCACAGGAAGATGAAGCTGGGGATTTTTGATGTAAAAGTGTTCCTGCAAGATGGTACGAGGATCAATCTGGAGATGCAGCTGAGGCGGCAGAAGTTCTGGGAGAAACGTTCCCTGTATTATCTTGCAAAAATGTATGTGGATATTCTATTTATGGGAGAACATTTTGACCGGTTAAGAAGGTGTATTGCGATCAGTATCCTGGATTTTAACCTGACTGAGGATGACCGGTATCATTCGGTATATCGTATGCGGGACGAAACGGGAAAAGATTACTCAGATCTGTTGGAACTGCATATCATAGAGTTGCGAAAAACATTAAATGGAAAGAGCAGGATCGATGACTGGATCCGGTTGTTTAACGCGGAAACGGAGGAGGATTTGCATATGATCAAGACAAAGAACGCAGGAGTTAAGAGAGCAAAATATGTGATACAGGAGATGAGTCTGACGGAAGCTATGCGGGATGCGTTCGAAGCTTACCGCAAGAGAAAGCTGGACCGGAAGTCTGAGGATGAGTATGTGTATGACCAGGGAAAAGAAGCCGGAGAGCAGATTGGAATAGAGCGTGGAATAGAAGCGTTCATACTTGATAATCTGGAAGAAAACATTCCCAGAGAGATGATCATCGAAAAAGTACAGAAGCACTTCCAATTGCAACAACCGAAAGCAGAGGCTTACTTTGATCGTTATTCAAAGAATCACAACTGATAGAACCAGAAAAATTAGTTTAGATATCACACCCGGGTGAAATGGTTTCACCCGGGTGTATTTTGTTGCAATAAATGGACGGATAAATTATAATAAAAGATAGCTATGAGATGGGAGAAAGACCACAATGATTCGATTGGAACAGCTGTCACCGGAGCAGATCGAGCAGCGCAGCTTTGAAATCATCACAGAGGAACTTGGCGGGCGGACCTTTGATCCGCTGCAGGAGCCGATCATCAAGCGTGTGATCCATACGACCGCGGATTTTGACTATGCGGACAACTTGGTGTTCTCGCCGGGGGTCGTGGAGCATGCCCACAGGCTTTTGCAGAATGGAGCGTGCATTGTTACGGACACAAAAATGGCAATGTCAGGAATCAACAAATCTGCCCTTTTAAAGCTGGGCGCAGAGGTATATAATTTTATATCGGATGAGGATGTGGCAGCGGAGGCACGTCGCAGAGGAGAAACGCGTTCGGCGGTGGCGATGGAAAAGGCGGCGCGCATGAACCGGCCGATGATCTTTGCCATCGGAAATGCCCCGACCGCGCTGATACGGCTTGCCGAACTGATAGAAAACAACGGCTTTCGCCCGGGAATGATCATCGCGGTTCCGGTGGGATTTGTCAATGTGGTGCAGGCGAAGGAGTTGATCCTGTCAGCGGATGTGCCGTCCATCGTGGCAAGAGGGCGTAAGGGCGGTTCCAATGTTGCGGCGGCGATCGTCAATGCGCTGATGTATCAACTGACGAGAAAATAAGGGAACATAGATAAATGAAATTAAGAATGATCGGAATTGACCACGGCAGGGCACCGTTGGTGGTGCGGGAGCGCTATGCATTTACAAAGGCGGCAGCGCGTGCGGTGATGGGGACAATCAAAGAACATGCGCAAAATCATATGAATCGGGCTGATGTGGTACACTTGCAAAATATAGATGGTATCAGGGGGTGTGTACTCCTTTCCACATGCAACCGGATGGAACTGTATGTCAGTCTTGCGCCGGAGGCGGAGCCGGATCTGTATGCGCTCATCTGTGACTGGAAGGGGATTGATCCTGGCGCAGAGCGGGCGCTCTTTTATGAGAAAAAGGATTTGGAGGCAGCACGTCATTTGTTTGAATTGACCTGCGGTCTGCGTTCCCAGATCATGGGTGAGGATCAGATCCTGACACAGGTGAAGGATGCACTGATGCTTGCGCGTGAGGAAACCGCTACGGATAATTGCATGGAGGTGTTGTTTCGCCAGGCGATCACCACGGCAAAGGAGATCAAAACTACTATCCCCTTTGACCGGGGGAATTGCTCTGCGGCGACAGCGGCGATGATGCATTTGCAAAAGAGAGGCGCTGTGTTTTCCGGTAAAAAAACGCTTGTGATCGGAAACGGCATGATGGGGAAGCTGACTGCGCAGGCACTGATGGAGGCAGGCGCGCAGGTGACGGTCACGGTACGCCAGTATCACAGCGGTACGGTGGATATTCCGGAGGGGGCGCAGCGTATCAATTACGGAGAGCGGTATGAGAAGCTGGCGGAAGCGGATTATGTCTTTTCTGCGACAGCAAGCCCGAATCTGACGATCACACCGGACAGGCTGAGCGGAATTGTCTTAGACGGAAAGACGTTTGTAGATCTGGCTGTGCCGAGGGATATTGACCCGGCGGTGGGCAATCTGCCCGGCGTGCAGCTGCTTTGCATGGATGATCTGGACATGGAGCAGTTGTCGGAGGAACAAGAGGAGCAGACGGCGCGTGCGCAGGAGAAGATCTCGGAAGCACTGACAGAATTTGAGCGCTTTTTCTATGGACGGGATCTGATCCCACGCATCGGAGGATTTGCGGATGAGATGGCGGATGACTTGTGGGGACGGATGCGAAAAGAGTGTGCAGGACTTGATGACACTCAGCGTATACATGTAGAACAGGCAGCAAAGCGAAGCGGAAGCAAGGTGACCGCACATATTTTATATGCATTGCGTGACGGACTGGACACAGATACATTTGCACGTTGCATGGATATTCTGGAGGGGAAATAAATGGATGAGAGAGAGCAGAACTGGCAGTATTTTCCGTTTTATGTGAAGATGGACGGATCCCATATCGTTATATTTGGTGCAGGAGAGATCGCAGCCAGAAGGGCGGCAGCTTTGATGAAGACCACTTGTTGTCTGACGGTGATCGCGCCGGAGTGTAGCGAAGAGATGAAAGCGTTGATCGATGCATACGGGGAACGGATGACCTATGTGCAGGATGTTTATCGAAGCGGATGCCTCATGGAGGAGGATATGGACGCGGTGATCGCAGCGACGAGCGATCCGAAGGTCAATGAGGCGATCTACAGAGAATGTCGTCACCGCGACATTTATGTAAATGTGGCAAGTGACCATACCCTGTGCAGTTTTTATTTTCCGGCGACACTGGAAACGGAGGAAGGACTATTGGTTGCGATCGCTTCCGGACAGGCGACGGAGGATACGCATAAGTCCGTGAAAGCGCTGCGGGAAAAATTGGAGTGTGAGTTGGGAGTGAAAGCACCATGACAAAAAGATTTCGGATCGGCAGCCGGGAGAGTGTGCTGGCAGTGGCGCAGGCGCAGCTACTGATCGATCATATCAGAGAAAACTGTCCTGACATTACACCGGAGCTGGTCACTATGAAGACAACCGGGGATCGGATCTTGGACCGCACGTTAGATACAGTGGGAGGTAAGGGCCTGTTTGTGAAAGAGTTGGAGCAGGCGCTGCTCGATAGGCGTATTGATGCGTGTGTACATTCTCTGAAGGATGTACCCATGAATGTTCGGGAAGAGTTGCCGATACTTGGTTACTCAAAGCGAGAGGATGCACGGGATGTGCTGGTGCTGCCGAGGGGAGTAACGGTGTGGGACCAGACAAAGCCGGTGGGTACATCAAGCATGCGTCGCTCTATGCAACTGCATAAACTTTATCCGGATATTGAGACACGTCCGGTACGGGGAAATGTGCTGACAAGATTGCGTAAGCTGGATGAAGGGGAATACGGTGCATTAGTGCTTGCGGCAGCGGGATTGCATCGTCTGCATCTGGAAGAACGGATCACACGCTATTTTGAACCGGAGGAGCTGCTACCGGCAGCCGGGCAGGGGATTCTGGCTGTGCAGGGCAGAGCCGGGGAAGACTATCGTTTTCTGAAAAGATTTTTTGATGAGGACAGCCGGGTTGCGGCAGAGGCGGAGCGCGCCTTTGTGCGTGAGCTGGACGGCGGCTGCAGCTCACCGGTCACGGCGTATGCGCGCGTCAACGGTGAACAGTTGATCCTGCATGGATTCTGCGATACCTATGACGGCAGCTATGCGTATGAGAGTGCCAGCGGGAGCCGTCATCAGGCAGAGCAGACCGGCATCGGGCTGGCGCGGTATATGAGGGATGGATTATGAGACGATCAGAAGCACGTGAAAAAGCGTTACGATCAGTGACATCGAAACAGACAGTTCGAAAGGGGAAGGTCTGGCTGGTGGGTGCAGGACCTTCTGACCCTGGACTTTTTACATTAAAAGGGAAAGCAGTGCTTGCGCAGGCGCAGGTTGTCGTCTACGACGCGCTTGTCGGAAACGGTATTCTTTCCATGATCCCGGAGACGGCAGAGAAAATCTACGTCGGAAAACGGGCGGGGAACCATGCGATGACGCAGGATGAGATCAATCAGCTGCTTGTACAGAAGGCGAAGGAAGGAAAACGCGTTGTGCGTTTAAAGGGCGGCGATCCTTTTTTGTTCGGAAGGGGCGGAGAAGAGCTTTTGGCGCTTCGGGAAAAAGGGATCGACTATGAAGTGGTGCCCGGTGTCAGCAGTGCGCTTGCAGTGCCTGCCTATAACGGGATTCCGGTCACGGATCGCAGCTGTGCAAGCTCCGTGCACATCATCACCGGGCATAAACGAGGGGATGAGCCGCTGGAGCTGCCCTTTGAGGCATATGTAAAGGCACAGGGAACACTGGTGTTTCTCATGGGGTTGTCGGCACTGCCTGACATTGTGCATGGATTGCTTGCCGCGAAAATGGATCCACAGACTCCGGCGGCGGTTCTGGAAAAGGGAACGACGGCGGGACAGCGGCGTGTCTGCACAGCGCTGGCAGAATTGGAAGAGGCGGTAGATGCGGCGCATCTGCACACACCTGCGATCATTGTTGTTGGTGCGGTGGCAGCGCTCGGTGAGCAGCTGGCATGGTATGAAAAACTTCCGCTTTTCGGACGGCGTTTTGTGCTGACCAGACCGAAGGAGCGGATCGATGAGCTGGCAGAACGGCTTCGGACGCGGGGTGCAGAGGTGATCGAGCTTCCGGTGATTGAGACAAGACCACTGCCGGTTTCCGAAAAAATAAAAGCAGAGTTTGAAAAGCTGTCGAAAAAGGAATATGATTCTCTTGTATTTACTTCTCCGTCAGGAGTGCACACATTCTTTCAAATGATATGTGACAGCGGACGTGATATCCGTGTATTGGGCGGCATGACGCTTGCAGTGATCGGAGAAGGTACAAAACATGCACTGCGGGAGTATGGGCTGCTTGCGGATCTGATGCCGGAAGTTTATGACGGTGCATCACTTGGTACGCTGCTGGGCGAGTGTTTGCCGGATGACAGCCGTGTGCTGATTCCCCGATCTTCGATCGGCAATCCAAAGCTCATCTCTTGCATGAAAGCGCGGGCGGCAGCGCTTGGAAAAACGATCTCGGTGACCGACCTGGCAGTCTACGAGACGTTAACGAAGCAAAATGAACTGATCCCGGTAGCACAGCTGTTTGAAAAAGATCGGATCGACAGCGTCTTTTTTACAAGCGCATCGACGGTGCGGGCGTTTTTACAGACAAATCCAACGGTTGATCCGACACAGATCCGGGCACTCTGCATCGGTGAGATGACCGCGGAGGCGGCACGCGAGGCAGGGATGGATGTGCATGTAGCGCAGGAAGCGACTGTAGAAGGACTGCTTGAGCTGGCAGAGCGATTATTTGTGAATAAAAATAGTTTATTATGAAAATAGAAAAGAGGAATATTTGATGATACAACGACCCAGACGGCTGCGCAGCAGCAGCCAGATCAGAAACCTGGTGCGCGAAACGCGCATCAGCCCGAATTCCCTTATTTACCCGATGTTTGTGGTAGAGGGGGAAAACATCAAGGAGGAGATTCCATCGATGCCCGGTCAATACCGTTATAGTATCGACCGCATGGATGAATGTCTCGATGAGCTGGAAACAGCGGGTGTCCATGCTGTGATGTTTTTCGGCATCCCGGATCATAAGGACGAGTTTGGAAGCGGCGCTTATGACCATAACGGTATTGTCCAGAAGGCACTGCGCCATGCAAAAGAGACGCATCCCGAAATGTATTTAGTGGCAGATCTGTGTATGTGCGAATATACCTCACACGGACATTGCGGTATTTTACACGGCACAGAGGTGGACAATGACGCGACGCTGACTTATTTGCAGAAGATCGCGGTTGCGCAGGCTGAGGCGGGAGCGGACATGATCGCACCCTCCGATATGATGGACGGCAGAGTAGCCGCGCTCCGCGAAGCACTCGATGCGAATGGATATACAAATACTCCGATCATGGCATATTCTGCGAAGTTTGCTTCTTCCTTTTACGGTCCGTTTCGTGACGCGGCGGACTCAGCACCTAGCTTTGGCGACCGCAAGAGCTATCAGATGGATTTTCACAACCGCAGAGAGGCTTTAAAGGAAGTGCTCCTCGACGTGGAGGAGGGCGCGGACATTGTAATGGTCAAACCGGCTGCGTGCTACGGTGACCTGATCCGGGAGGTCAAGGATGCCACAAATATACCGGTGGCTGCCTACAGCGTCAGCGGTGAGTATTCCATGGTGAAGACAACGGCGGCGGCAGGTTACATTGACGAGGAGCGGATCATGTGTGAGATGGCAGTCAGCGCTTACCGCGCGGGAGCCGACATTTATATCACTTATTTTGCAAAAGAGCTTGCGGAGTGTATGCGGAAAGGACTGATCGGATAATGACAAAATCAGAAAAAATCTTTGAGGAAGCAGTTCGTTTTATCCCGGGGGGTGTCAATTCTCCGGTGCGTGCGTTTGGATCCATCGGTTCCACGCCGCGTATGATCGCGCGGGCTTCAGGTGCAAAGATGTGGGACGAGGATGGAACCGAATACATTGATTTTATCGGATCCTGGGGACCGATGATCCTGGGGCATAGTCACCCGCACGTGCTGGAGGCAGTGATCGATGCCTGCGCAAAGGGGCTGAGCTTTGGCGCAGCCACAAAGATCGAGGTGGAGATGGCAAAGCTCATCTGCGACAGCATCCCGTCCATAGATATGATCCGTATGGTCAATTCCGGTACGGAGGCAGTCATGAGTGCCATCCGTGCGGCGCGCGGCTTTACCGGAAGGGATAAGATCATCAAATTCACCGGCTGCTATCACGGTCATTCGGACGGGCTTCTGGTGAAGGCGGGAAGTGGAGCCATGACCTCGGGCATCCCGGATTCTGCCGGTGTTCCGGCGGGCTGCACAAAGGATACGCTGACGGCAAATTATAATGATCTTGCATCTGTTGAGGCATTGTTTGCACAGTTTTCAGAAGAGATTGCCTGTGTGATCGTGGAACCGGTGGCGGCAAACATGGGCGTGGTTCTGCCGGAAGCAGGATTTTTGGAAGGCCTGCGCTATCTTTGTACAAGGTACGGTGCACTGCTGATCTTTGATGAGGTCATCACCGGATTTCGTCTTGCCTTTGGCGGAGCACAGGAATATTTCGGTGTGCGCCCGGATCTGACGACCTACGGTAAGATCATCGGCGCGGGCATGCCCGTGGGCGCTTACGGCGGCAGGAGAGAGATCATGGAGATGGTGGCTCCGGTCGGCCCGGTCTATCAGGCGGGAACACTCAGCGGCAATCCGGTGGCAATGGCGGCAGGCTTTGCGCAACTGTCGATCCTGCGAGAGCATCCGGAGTATTATCGGGAACTGAATGAAAAAGCGGATATCTTTTTCCGGAAGCTTGCTGTGGCTGTGGAGGCAGCCGGAAAACTTTATCAGGTCAATCACATCGGTTCGCTGGGCTGCCTTTTTTTTACCGGGGAGCATGTGCGCGATTATGAGAGCGCAAAGACCTCGGATACGGCACGTTATGCGGATTACTGCAATTATATGTTGAGTCGTGGCATCTATCTGGCACCGGCGCAGTTTGAGGCGATGTTTTTATCGATGGCACACACGACGGAACAGCTGGATCATACGGTGGATGTAGCGATGGAATATCTGGCAACAGAAGAAGGAAACAATAGATAAAGGTATTTGGAAATAGGTAGAAACAATTGGACGAATATACACTGAGACAAAGACGTTTGAGAGAAAGAAAGAGAAGAGAACGCAGAGTGGTATGTGGTATTCTTGCGGTGATCCTGCTTCTTTCCTGCATGGTTGCCGGCTGGCTGATCGTGAGGCATCGCAGGGCACAGATCATTATGGGAAGCGAGCGTGTACAACTGGATATGCCTGCCTTAGGAGCGGATCCCAGAGAGGTGACGGAGATGGAGCGGCCGCTGCTGGATGTACAGCTCTTGACGGTCAATGAGTATTCGAGACCCGGATTCCCTTTGGAGCAGGTCAATGGGATCGTGGTGCATTATACGGCAAATCCGGGCACTTCGGCACAGGATAACCGTGATTATTTTGAAGGTCTGAGGACTTCCCACACAACAAAGGCCAGCAGCCATTTTATCATCGGGTTGGAGGGCGAGATCGTACAGTGTATTCCGTGCAATGAGTGGGCGTATGCATCAAACGAGCGAAATGAGGATACGATCTCGATCGAGTGCTGTATTCCCGATGAGAGCGGAAAATTTACGCAGCAGACGTATGATTCTCTTGTAGAACTGGTGTCGTGGCTGTGTTTTCGGTATGGGCTGACGGAAAAGAATCTGCTGCGTCACTATGATATTACCGGAAAAAACTGTCCCAAGTATTATGTGCAGAATGAGGATGCATGGGAGTCATTCTGCGAGGACGTAAACATCTATATGGAGAAAAAAGCCAATGAATAAAAATTATGAAGCGATCTGCCGTGGCGAGGAGATCCGTGCAAATCTGATCGAGTTGAAAAAAATATGTAAAGACCCACAGGTGGCGGCAGAGCTTTTAGAGGGAGAGATCGACCCTGCTGTTATCGCTGCGCTTTTGGCAGATGACGATGCCAAGATCCGGAAAAATGCGGCATTGCTGATCGGTGAATTGCGCGCACAGGAGGATGCACAGGCATTATACAGGGCCTACGAAGTGGAAAAAACGCGATTTGTGCGAAGTTCTTATCTGACGGCGCTCAAAGCGCTGGATGTGTCGGATTATATTGATTCCCTGCAGGAGCGCTACGAGGAATTGCTTGCCTATGAACCGCAGGAGGACGAGCGCAAGCATGTAACGGAGGAACGGGGTCTGTTACAGCAGTTGCTGGCACAGTCCGGTGTTCTCAAAAAGCATACATTTATCGGCTGGAAGCGCAGAAATGACGTGATCTTTACGACAGAGCGTGCATTGCGCGAGCCGTTAAAAAAACAGCTGGAAGCGTACAGTAAAAACGGGATTCAGACAACGGTTCACCCGATGGGCGTCATGGCGCGTACCACGGAGCTGGATACGCTGTGCAGGCTGCACAGCTATCGCGAACTGTTGCATGCGCTGAACGTGAAAAAGACGTTGTCCGGCTCACCGCAGGAGCTGGCGGAAACGCTGCTTGCCTCCAATCTGCTCGAACTGCTGGAGAACAGTCACCGTGAGGCTGCACCTTTTTACTTCCGTGTGGAACTGCGTGGAATTGCGGATTCAGCGGAAAAGGCAAGAATCGCGAAAAAACTGGCACAGGAACTGGAACGGCAGAGTGGCGGAAAACTGCAGAATTCCACCACTGATTACGAGGTGGAGATCCGTTTGGCGCGTACAAAGGATGGTACATTTTATCCGTGTCTGAAATTCTACACCATGCCTGATGACCGGTTTGACTGGAGAAAGCATACGATCTCCGCATCCATGCATCCGTCGCTTGCGGCGGCACTGATCGAGCTGGCAAGACCGTATCTGTCAGAGGACGCGGTCGTTCTGGACGCGCTCTGCGGTGTGGGAACGTTTGTGATCGAGCGCAATCTGCGTATGAAGACTTATGATAACTATGCGGTGGATATTTTCGGTGAGGCGATCGCCGGAGCAAAGGAAAATGCAGCGGCAGCCGGTGTGGACTGCAATTTTATCATGAAGGATTTTCTGGAGTTTTCATCGAAGCGTCAGATGACGGAAATTTTTGCGGATATGCCGAAACGCGGCAGGAAGATAAAGGAGGAGCTGGACGCGTTTTACACCGGGTGCTTTTGCCAGTTTGAAAGCCTTCTGGCATCTCGCGGGCATCTGTTCTTATACTCGGATGAGGAGGGCTTCGTGAAGAAAAACCTGCGCCTGCACGGTGATCTGACACTCCTTCGTGAGTACGCGATCCGTCCGAAGGAGAACGGTATGTTTTACATTATTGAGAAGCGGTGATTTGCTGTTCTGAGATGAGTAGCATACAGCAAATAGGAAGTGGATGAAATGTATGGAGGAATGGAAGAATGTCGTTAGAAATTGCAAAGAGATACTTAGAGAAAAAAGGTTATGCGGATCATATTATAGAGCTTGAACAGTCAAGCGCCACTGTGGCGTTGGCGGCGGAGGCTCTTGGAGTCGAAGAGGGAATGATCGCGAAGACCATGTCCTTTTTACAGAATGAAACAGCGGTGTTGATCTTGGCGGAAGGTACAGCACGAATCGACAATCGCAAATATAAGGATGCCTTTCATACAAAAGCGAAGATGATCCCGTATGATGAGGTGGAGCAGTATATCGGCCATGCGCCCGGCGGGGTGTGTCCGTTTGGGATCAAGGACGGCATAAAGGTGTATCTGGACGAGGGCCTGAAGAAGTATGACGTGGTCTATCCGGCAGCGGGAAACGATCACAGTGCCGTAAAACTGACCATCGCAGAACTTGAGGATGCCTGCGGAAACGTGGAATGGGTGGATGTGTGCAAGGAACAATGAGGTGTTGCTAAAATAAAAGTGGACACGAAGAGGTAGAAAAATGTTATCTTTAT
>JBJEML010000032.1:0-18241 GCA_051879675.1 Lachnospiraceae bacterium
TAAAGGCTGCACGCGCATTTTTCCTATAGCAGCGGCGCAATCAGTCTCAGAAACGCATGCAGCATACGCATTCCGAACGGATGCTTTCTCTGGCAATCGCTAAGCTGTATCTCTCTGGATACCGCAAATGTCTCAAGCATATCCGTATGCACCTGCCCGACCACAGGGGTCTGATACAAAAAGACACCACATTCAAAGTGCAGATAGAGACTGCGGTAATCCAGATTGACGCTGCCCACCGTCGCATATTCATCGTCACAGACAAAACATTTTGCATGCAGAAATCCCGGCGTGTACTCATAGATACGAACGCCGTTTTCCAGTAGTCTTGCATAGTGTGATCGCGTGAGGAGGAACACCAGCTTTTTGTCCGGAATACCGGGCGTTACAATGCGCACATCCACACCGCTCTTTGCCGCATTACACAGTGCCACAGTCATCTCCTGATCAAGGATCAGATATGGTGTGAAAATATAGACATATCTTGTTGCCCGGTTAATCATGTTCAAATATATATTTTCACCCACATTTTCATTGTCAAGGGGCGTATCATCGTAGGGCTGCACATATCCATGCGTAGGAATCTGTTCCGCGAAGGAGGGATCGGGAAGATATGCTTCACAGTCAGATTCACTGCCGACAATGTAATTCCACATTTCCAGAAACATTACCGTAAAGCTCCATGCAGCTGCTCCCTCCAGACGGATACCGGCATCCTTCCAATAACCGAACCGGTCAATTTTATTAATATACTCATCCGCAATGTTCACACCACCGGTGTAGCTGACCTTTCCGTCCACAACAAGAATCTTTCGATGATCTCTATGGTTCATAATGATCGCCAGCACCGGACGCGCCGGATTAAAAGCGGCGCACTTGATACCTTGTTCCTGCAGTTTGCGGTAAAAATGAGCCGGCATTGTGTTGATGCAGCCGACATCATCGTAAATCAGACGGACATCCACACCCTCTGCTCTTTTTTTTATGAGCTCCTCCACAAGCGTATCATACATCTCTCCTGTATCCAGAATAAAGTATTCAAGGAAAATATATTTTTCTGCACGTCGGATATCTTCAAGCATTGCTTCAAACATCTCCTCGCCGCACTTGTAATAACAGCTGGATGTATGCGCATAGATTGGATCATGGGACGCATGCCAGATATAATCGGACTGCATCGCTGCCTGAGGGTGCATGGAACACAAGCCCTCCGTGATCTGATTATCCTCGGTCAGATACGGCTCCAGTTTGGCATTTACAGCATCCATTCGCCTTCTTGTTTTGCGTGTCAGTCCGGGGCGTCCGAAGATCAGATATACCGGAACGCCTACGATTGGCACCATCATGATAAAGAACACCCACGACAATTTAAAAGAAGGATTGGACCACCGCGTGATCACAGAGAATGCCAGTATAATTGCGATCACATTCACAACCGCAGAAACGAAGTTGTAGCGCACGCTGAAATCAGCTAAGAACAGCACGATCCATGCAATCTGCAACAAGATCATCACTCCTATAATAAATAATCGACTTGTCAACAATTTAAATATTCGTTTCATCCCGTGTAGTCCTCTCAGCTTCCTTAATTCGCAGTGCTCATATTATATCGTGACAAAACCGGTCACGATCAGCATTCGTCGCTCGTCAATCATGCAAGCATGTTGACTCACTTGCACTCATTGTATCACATTAGTGCTGCAAAATCAAAATTTCCCCACCCCGGTTTTCCTTTCCTGCGCTGCAGCTTGCTGTAAAGAAACAGTTTCAGATCAGAGGGTGCAAAATCAGGATAGATTTCACCCAAAACAGCAAGACCGCCGGTTACCACCGCTGTTGCCATGGATGTTCCGCTCTTGGTCACATAGCCGCCATGACAGCCACAACTGATAATGTGCGTACCGGGCGCCAGAATTTCCGGTTTCGCAACACAAATCTCTGTTGGTCCTCTTCCACTGTAGCCCAGATGCATGCTTCCTTTCAGCAGCCCCCGGTCGTCATCGTCCAGACTGCCCACTGTGATCAGTTCAGGAATGGTCCCGGGCACTGTCACAGAGGAAACTCCCGGACCGTTGTTTCCGGATGCCGCTACCACACAAATACCTTTTTCCCACAATGTCTGGATTGCAGTGATCAAAGACCGCTGCTCCTCCCGCTTGGTCTGTGGCATCATACCAATAGAAATATTTAAAAAACGAATGTTATAACGCACCCGGTTTTTTATGATCCAGTCCACCGCACGCACAACCGACTCTATATTTCCGTTTCCCATTGTATCCAGTACTTTCAGAACAATATAATGACACTCCGGGGCAATACCCGTATATTTGCCGTTACTGAGCACCCCGCTTCCACCGATAATGCCCGCAAGGTGCGTCCCGTGGCCATTATCATCGTACATACCGGAGCGTCCGTTTACAAAATCCTTAAAATCTAAAATACGATTTCTGAAATCCGGATGCATCGTCATACCTGTGTCCAGGATTGCCACGGTGGAACCGCCGCCAAGATACCCTTCACCATGAGGAAGCTCTGTATGAATTAGTTTTCGTACACGTTCCATATAAAATCCTTTGCCATCATCAAAAATCAGTTAAAATATAAAATAGTTACTGATTTAAGATATGCAGGACAACTATGAAAGTGTTCTGCGCTTTCTCTCGAAAACACAAAGAGGAGGAATCAGTCTTGCAACCAATCCCTCCTCTTTAGCTTTTGATTTCTCTGGAAAAATGCTCCGGGTTTTCTACACTTTATTTTTCTGATTCTGCAACATCTTTGATAGAGAAGCTCATACGGCCCATCTTGTCCTTGCCGAGACACTTGACCGTTACCTTATCGCCAAGTGTCAGAACATCCTCTACGCGGTTAATGCGCTCCTTTGCAATCTTAGAAATATGAACCATTCCCTCTTTTCCGGGAGCAAACTCAACAAATGCACCAAACTCCTTAATGCTGACAACAACACCCTTGAAAATCTGTCCTTCCTCAAAATCAGTGGTGATGATCCTGATCATCTCAACTGCCTTATCCATCATGGCAGCGTCTGTTCCGCATACGGAAACAGCACCGTCATCTGTGATGTCGATCTTCACACCGGTACGATCGATGATCTCGTTGATCGTCTTTCCGCGCTGACCAACCACATCACCAATCTTCTGGGGATCGATCGTGATCTGGATGATTTTCGGTGCGTAAGGACCAACCTCCTTACGAGGCTCTGCAATTGCCTTAGACATACAGTTATCCATGATGAAGAAACGCGCCTCGCGGCATCTTGCGATCGCACCCTCCACGATCGGACGTGTCAGGCCGTGGATCTTGATATCCATCTGGATGGCTGTAATACCGTCTTTTGTTCCGGTAACTTTGAAGTCCATGTCTCCGAAGAAGTCCTCAAGACCCTGAATATCGGTCAACAGTACGAAATCATCATCAGTGTCTCCGGTTACAAGACCGCAGGAAATACCTGCAACCATCTTCTTGATCGGCACACCGGCAGCCATCAGTGACATGCAGGATGCACAGGTAGAAGCCATAGAGGTAGAGCCGTTGGACTCAAACGTCTCAGATACGGCACGGATTGCATACGGGAACTCCTCCTCGGAAGGAAGTACAGGGATCAGCGCACGCTCAGCAAGTGCACCATGTCCGATCTCACGGCGTCCCGGTCCGCGGGAAACCTTTGTCTCACCGACAGAGTATGCAGGGAAATTGTACTGATGCATATAGCGCTTTGTTGTCACATTTGCATCCAGACCGTCTACCTTCTGCACCTCTGAAAGCGGAGCAAGTGTTACGATATCGCAAATCTGTGTCTGTCCACGGGTGAACATTGCAGAACCGTGAACACGCGGGATAATGTCTACCTCAGCAGCCAGCGGACGGATCTGATCCAGTGCACGTCCGTCAGGACGCTTGTGATCCTTTAAGATCATCTTGCGGACTGTCTTCTTCTGATACTGATAGATTGCATCGGGAAGCAGTGCCAGCCACTCCTCGTTTTCTGCGAAAGCAGACTCTAACTTCTCGGTGATCTGACGGATGTTCTCCTCACGAACCTGTTTTACATCTGTGAAGACAGCCTCCTCCATCTCGGCAAGAGGAACGATTTTCTTGATCTCCTCAAACAGTTCTTCGGGAATTGCACAGCTTGTATATGCATGCTTGGGCTTGCCCACTTCAGCCACGATCTTGTTAATAAACTCAATGATCGTCTGGTTGATGTCATGTGCCTTGTAGATTGCCTCCAGCATCTTTTCTTCGGGAATCTCGTTTGCACCGGCCTCGATCATGATCACCTTCTCAGCCGTGGATGCAACGGTCAGCTTCAGGTCACCCTTGTCCCACTGCTCCTGTGAAGGATTGACGATCAACTCACCGTTAACCATACCCATCTGTGTCATTGCACAGGGACCGTCAAACGGGATATCGGAAATGCAGGTAGCGATTGCTGCACCTAACATTGCCACGATCTCCGGTCTGCACTCAGGGTCAACACTCATGACCATGTTATTTAAAGTCACATCATTGCGGTAATCCTTCGGGAATAACGGACGCATCGGACGGTCAATGACACGTGAAGTCAGAACTGCATTCTCAGATGCCTTTCCTTCTCTCTTGTTGAAGCCTCCGGGAATCTTTCCCACTGCATACATTTTCTCCTCAAACTCTACGCTCAGAGGGAAAAAGTCGATGCCGTCACGGGGCTTTTCTGATGCGGTAGCGGTAGATAATACGGTCGTATCGCCATATTTCATCAGCGCCGCACCGTTTGCCTGTGCAGCAACTCTGCCGATATCTACAGTCAGTGTCTTGCCGCCAAGCTCAATCGAATAACTCTTGTACATTTGTCTTCTCCTTTTCGATTTTTGATGGTGAAGGCAGATGTTCCCGAAACTACTGAAAAAAACACAAACTGTTTATATTTTTTTCAGTGGTCTCGGAATCTTCATCTGCCATGTGTGAAAGTAACAACTTAAAATAGAGCGGAGGAACTCCGCCCTATTTTGAAAATCTTATTTTCTTAAGCCTAAACGCTCAATCAGAGAACGATAACGCTCAATATCCTTCTCTTTTAAGTAAGCCAGTAAACGACGTCTCTGACCTACCATCTTTAACAGACCTCTGCGTGAGTGATGATCCTTTGCGTGTACCTTTAAGTGCTCGTTCAGCTCGTTGATACGAGTGGTCAATAACGCGATCTGCACCTCAGGTGAACCGGTATCGGTAGGGGTCTTGCCATACTCAGCGATGATTGCTGATTTCTGGTCCTTTGCTAACATATTTGTTTCCTCCTTAAAATTTAATCGCCGGATATTCAGTAAGCGGTCGGAGTGTCCTGCAAACCGAATATGTGGCTGTTTACTCATACCTAAACACTATAACATATCAAATATGTAAATGCAACGGTTTTTTCTATGATTCCGGATATTCATTGTGCAGCAGCTTATGCTCCTTGCCCTTCAGAATACCGTCATACAATGTCTTGACAAATGGATTCTCATTGGAGAGCTTGATCTGTGCCGCTTTATCGATATTGTACATTCCGTCAAACCGTGCCTTCTTTGTGCGGGGGCCGATGGGTGTCGGCTGACCGCCTCCGGTAATACAGCCGCGTTTGCAGGCCATGACCTCCACAAAATCATAATACACTTCGCCGGATTTCATCTTGTTCAGCACTTCATCCGCGCTTTTGAGTCCGTTCACAACGGCAATTTTCACTTCCCGGTCACCCAATGTCACAACCGCTTCTTTGACACCGTCAATTCCGCGCACACCGGTAAAGCTGATCTCCTCAAGATCCTCGATGCGATTGCTGTTTACCAGCCGACGCAGCACTGCCTCTGTCACACCTCCCGTGACACCAAAAATAGCTGCGGCACCGGAAGCAAGTCCGAACGGCATATCCAACGACTCAGACGGCATCTGTGCCAGATCAATACCGGCTTCCCGGATCATTCTCGTCACTTCAACGGTCGTCAGGACAAAATCCACATTCTGTACACCGTCCGTGAAATGCTCCGGTCGCACGATCTCATTCTTCTTTGCGGTACAGGGCATGATGGATACGACGATCGTCTCCCGTTCATCTGCCGGTTCATTGTTCGCGATCGCCTGCTCCCGTCTGACCTTTGCATCTTCCTTGATCAGCGCGCCAAACATCTGCTGCGGGGAACGGCAGGTGGAAATATGTTTGCGGTATTCCGGATGCTTTTTCTCACAGAAGGATACCCAGCCGGGACAGCAGGAAGTAAACAGCGGAAGGTTCTCGCCGGATTCCAGACGTTCCACCAGTTCCTTTGACTCCTCCATGACGGTGAGATCTGCACCAAAATTTGTATCGTATATCTCATCAAAGCCCATACGGCGTAACGCTGCCACCAGCTTTCCGATCGCATTCTCTCCCCTCGGAAGTCCAAAGCTGTCACCGATCGCCACTCGCACTGCCGGTGCGATCTGCACAACAACCCGCTTTGTCTTGTCAGACACAACCTCCCAGACCGCATGAACATTCGATTTGATCGTAATTGCTCCGGTCGGGCATACGACACGGCACTGTCCGCAGCCCACGCAGTCGGTATCTGCCATTTTTCTGTGGAAAGCAGATGTTACACGCATTTCGGAACCGCGATGTGCAAAATTTAAAATACCAAGACCCTGAATCTCCTCACAGGTACGCACACAGTCACCGCATAAAATACATTTATTCGGATCAATGAAAATGCAGTTGGAGGAATCATCCACCGGCAGCTGCTCTTTGGTATTCTGGAAACGAACTGCATCCACACCCAGCTGCTGTGCCAGCTTTTGCAGCGTACATACACCGTTTTCACGGCAGGTGGTACAATCCCTGCAATGGGATGCCAGCAGTAATTCCAGGATCATTTTTCTGTGGTGCTGCAATTTCGGTGTATTCGTATAGATTACCATGCCGTCTCTGGGCACTTCGGAACAGGATGCAAACACCCGTCCGCGGTCATCCTCCACCACACACATACGGCAAGCACCGTAAGTGGACAGTTCAGAATGGTAACAAAAAGTAGGAAGATCGATACCTACCTTACGAATGATCGACAGCACATTTTTTTCATCCGTAAAAGGGATCTTCCGGTTGTTGATCGTAATGTATTTGGTTGCCTGTTTATTTTCTGCGCTCACGTCTTCCCCTCCTTATGCTTCTACATGGATGGCACCGAATGCGCAATTGCTTTCACAGGCACCACACTTAATACAAACAGAATCATCAATAGTAAAGGGCTCTTTGATCTTTCCTGAAATGGCTCCAACCGGGCAGTTTCTTGCACACTTGGAGCAGCCCTTGCATAGTTCCGGACTGATCACATAACGGCGAAGTGCGCTACAGGTATGTGAGGCACACTTTTTCTCTACAACATGCTCGATGTATTCGTCACGGAATAATTTCAGTGTACTCATGACCGGAAGCGCTGCACTCTTGCCGAGTCCGCAGAGCGCTGTTTCTGTGATCATAGTTGCCAGTTCCTCCAGCAGATCCAGATCCTCCATCGTTCCGTTGCCCGCAACGATGCGTTCCAGAATCTCCAGCATACGTTTGGTTCCCTCACGGCACGGTACACATTTACCACAGCTCTCATTCTGTGTAAAATTCATGAAAAATCGTGCAACCTCTACCATACATGTATTACTATCCATAACAACCAGACCGCCGGAACCGATCATCGCTCCCATTTTCTTCAGCGAATCAAAATCAAGGCTCACATCCAGATGCGGTGTGATCAGACATCCTCCCGAAGGTCCACCTATCTGTACTGCCTTAAATTCACCGTCACCCTTGATGCCGCCGCCGATATCAAAAATAACCTCCCGCAGCGTCGTTCCCATCGGAACCTCGATCAGTCCTGTGTTTTTCACGCTACCTGTCAGCGCAAATGCTTTCGTTCCCGGACTGTTCTCCGGTCCGATCGTCTTATACCACGCTGCTCCTTTCAGAATGATCATCGGAACATTCGCATAGGTTTCCACATTATTCAATACCGTCGGTTTTTCAAACAATCCCTGCTCCACCGTACGCGGCGGTTTAACACGCGGCATACCGCGATTTCCTTCAATAGATGCGGTCAATGCACTTCCCTCACCGCAGACAAATGCGCCTGCGCCGCGATTGATATGTAACCGGAAGCTGAAATCCGTGCCCATGATATGATCGCCTAACAATCCGCTCTCCTCGGCATCCTGCATTGCTTTTTTCAGACGGCTGATCGCCAGCGGATACTCTGCACGCACATAAATATAACCCTCCTGTGCACCCACTGCATAGGCTGCGATCATCATACCCTCGATCATTTTGTGCGGATCGCCCTCCATGATGCTTCGATCCATGAACGCACCCGGATCACCCTCGTCTCCGTTACAAACCACATAGCGGATCTTTTCGGGCTGTCTTGCAACCTGCTTCCACTTGTATCCGGTCTGGAAGCCTCCGCCTCCGCGTCCGCGCAGATTGGACTCCAGGATCTCATCAACGACCTGTTCCGGCGTCATCTCAAAAAGCACCTTTGCCAGTGCCTGATAGCCGTCATGTGCAACCGACTCTTCGATATGCTCTGCATCAATATGTCCGCAGTTTTCCAGAACCAGACGGGTCTGTTTTTTATAAAATGGAATCTCCTCCTGCTTCTGATATTCAATTCCGTTCTGCTTATATAACAGATGACGGATCACATCTCCGTTTTTGATCGTGCGCTCAAAGATCGCCTCGCAGTCCTCCAGCTTTACTTTCGTGTATAAAATGCCCATCGGCTCGATGCGCATGAGCGGTCCCATCTCGCAAAAACCGTGGCAGCCGCTCTTTCTCACTTCCATCGGGCCGTCACCGTGGGCGATCTCCGGTCCGAAATGCACTTCAACATCGGGATCTCCCGCCACCAGCTCACACATCTTCTCATAGACTGCAGCGGAACCACCGGCAAGACATCCGGTTCCCGCACAGATCAGAATACGACATTTGCTTTGTTCCATCCGCTGACGCGACGCGTCACGCAGATCGTTCAGAATCTCTCTATTCTCTACCTTCTGCATAATTCCCTCCTGTTCAGTTCCTTCCTACTTTTCATCTCGCAAACGCTGGATCAGCTCTGCAGCCGCATCCGGTGTCATAGACGGATACACCTTGTCATTCACCGTAAGTACCGGTGCCAGACCACAGGCTCCCAGACAGGATACGGTTTCCAGTGTAAACAGCATATCATCTGTCGTCACCTTATCCTTGGAAAGACCTAATTCCGTATACAACCGTTCCAGGATCGGAATCGATTTTCTCACATGACAGGCAGTACCATTGCATACCTTGATCACATATTTTCCTTTCGGCTCAAAAGAAAAATTTTCATAAAACGTTGCCACCCCATAAGCCTTTGCCTCTGTAATGCCGATCTTATCAGCTACATACGACAAAAGTTCCGGCGGTAGGTAGCGATATTCACTTTGAATATCCTGAATGATTGGGATCAAAGCAGACGGCTTAGCACCATGTTCTTCGATGATGGCATCTGCTTTCTCATAATAGCTTTGCTCTACCATAGACCTAGTCTCCTTATTCTTTTTTATGGTCGCGCCATGCAATTCCTATGGTTTGCATAGCGCAGTTTACCCTTTTGTATCATCCTAACAAATATTAACAAAAAAGACCAGCTTTTTTTGTCTGTTTTTGTAACTTTTTAAAATCAAAACAGGCAGTCTATAAAAAGACTGCCTGTCATAATTCATTTATAATTAAAGATAGCTTACCACACAGATCGGTGACCGGTAATATGCATTGGAAATCTTGATGCCGTCGCGACGGTTGCTGGCGTGTACGACACGTCCGCCACCAATATAGATAGCAACATGATTTATTCTACCGCCGCTTCCGTAGAAGAATAAATCACCCGGCTGCGCGTCCTTGGAACTGATACGTCTTCCGCAATTTGGCTGTGCACGTGAGGAATGGGGAAGGTATACACCATACTTTGCATAAACCTGCATAGTGAAACCGGAACAGTCCACCCCACGTGTGAGGCTTGTACCACCCCAGACATACGGATTGCCGACAAACTGTAGTGCATACTGTACCAGATCAACACGTACATTGGAAACACCCTGTCCGTATTTTACCTCTGAAATAGTCATCGCCTTCGGCAGTTTTTGTGAGATTTCAACGTAATCGCCGCTGACATAACCTTCTTCATCATCAATCTCAATCTTATACCATGCACCGCCATCCACGGTTTCCAATACAGTCAGTTCTTCTTCGATCGGAACCATGGTCAAAATCGTACATTCTGTATTCGGCTCTTCTCGGACAAACAATGTTGTCGTCGTAACGGTTGCTACCTCTTTGATATATTTTTCTGCTTTTTTCTTTGCTTTATCTCCGGTCAGCAAATAGTCGGCCGATACAAAACCTTCTACCTTACCGGATTTGATATGATACCATCCATCCTCTTTGTCGTAGACCTCACACCCTGCTCCGACAGGCATTTTGCCTATCAGATCAGCGCTCTCATCCGCTTTTTCTCTGACATTCAGATAATTATCGACATTGGCTAATCCGAAATTCGAATAGCCGCAAAACTTTTCATCGTCTTCTTTGGTGTCCTCTGCTTCTGCATTCTCCCCATTCAGCTCCGGAACATCAGCCTCAAGAGCAGCAGCTCGCGTCAAAGCGATTTCGCTGTTTGCGATGACCAGTCCCTCTGACTGACTCAGACAATTTGAAATAATTGCTGACATTCCTGCATTCATGGATGCAGACGCATCCTCGGGCGCTGCCAATACTGTCACTGCTCCGATCGCAACTGCCAGGATAAATTTCATATTGCGAAGTTTCATAGATACCTCCTAATTGGTAAAGAAACAATCATGTAATGTCTGTGACATGAAATAACAGTAGATGATAGCATCTACTGTTATACTTTGAAAATATTATAGCAACATTTATTTCATATGTCAATGAAGTCGTAATAAATTCGTAATATTTTATCATTCAGAGAATGTAATACATTCTCTGAATTGTTTCTGTCACTTACACTGCATCAGAATTTGTCAGTGCAAACGCGATGTTTGTGGCATGGTCAGCAACACGCTCCAGACCGGTGACCAGATCGGTGAAGATCAGACCGGATTCCGGTGAGCACTTGCCTTTCGCCATACGGCGGATATGTGAATTCTGGAGATCGATCTCCATCTGATCAACCTCTTCCTCGATTGCCCGGATCTCCTGCATATGTGAACGATCCTCGTTCTCAAACATTTCCAGTGCACAGTTCAGGACACGCATATCCTTTTCGAACATATCCTGAATCTCTTTTGTTGCCTTTTTGGAAAACGAAAGATTCTCTTCCTTCATGCGCACTGCTGCATCCGCAATATTTTCCGCATGATCTCCAATGCGCTCAATATCATTTACTACATGGAACAGACCACCGATCTTCAGGCTGTCTGAAACAGGTAACTGGCGCTGGTTGACATCCACCAGATAGTCTGTGATCTCATGGCTGAGATAATCGATATACTTTTCCGTTACATAGACCTGATCGATCTTTGCCTGATCTCCATCGAAAAATGCTTCCATGGACAGCTGAAGATTCTGCTCAGCCTTTCTGCCCATACGCGAGATCTCCTGCATTGCCTCAACAATCGCAGCAGTCGGTGAGAACACCGTACTCTTGCTGATATACTGCAATGCAAATCCCTCGTGCTTAACATCTTCACCGGGCACCAGACGGTTGACGAGCTTGATAAACTGCGTCGATACCGGAAGGAAAATGACTGTCTGGAATACCTTATAGATCGTATCCGTATTCGCCACACTACGCTTGATATCAGAACCGGAAATCGCTTGGATAAACGCGGTAAACGGCTCCATTGCAAAGATCAGGATCACGGAGATGATGATCATACCAAACACGTTAAACAATACATGGATCAGCGCTGCGCGCTTGGCATCCTTTTTTGCATCCATGGCAGCCATGACTGCCGGTGTACAGGAACCGATATTACATCCGAGAATAAAGTAAAAGCAGACCGGAAGTGTCACAAGACCCTGACCTGCCATCAGTAGCAAAATACTGACCGTTACAGATGAGCTCTGCACGATCACGGTAATGATCAGACCGACAAGAATCGCCAGCACCGGATTGGTCAACTGTGCCAACGTGTTAATAACAACCGGATAATCATTCAACTGGCTCATCGCACCGGACATCATGCTGATACCCATAAACAGCGCACCAAAACCGATCACGACCTCACCGATTTTTTTGAAAATGGGCTGTTTCATGAACAAAAACATGACAACACCCACGAACAGGATCAGCGGAGCAACCGCCGTCAGATTAAAAGAAACAAGCTGTGCGGTGATGGTTGTACCGATATTGGCACCGAAAATGATGCCGACCGCCTGTGTCAGTTCCATCAGGCCGGCATTCACAAACGTGACTACCATGACGGTCGTCGCACCGGACGACTGAATAATGGCAGTAAACAGCGCACCAAACAACACCGCAATATACTTATTCTTTGAGATTGCAGTCAGAACCGAACGCAGCTTTGCACCTGCTGCTTTCTGTAGTCCCTGACTCATAAAATTCATGCCAAAAAGGAACAGTCCGAGACCTCCCATCAGCGTTAAAATCAAACTCATATGTACTCCTTTTTCCTCTGTAGCTTTTTCACAATGGCAATTGTTCCATTATTTTCCAAAATAATGCTCACTGAATACTATATCCTTTTTGATCTGTGCTTGCAAGTCCGAAATCGAATCAAACTTGATCTCCGGTCTTTCATATACATAAAAAGATATACGCACCGGTTCGCTGTAAATATCTTCTTTGAAATGCAGAATATGCATTTCAACACCGATCGGGTTGCGATCTCCCTCCTTCGGCTTGATCGTCGGTTTTCTTCCGATATTCGCTATCCCGTAATACCGTTCTCCGCGAATGTCGATGGTAGCTGCATACACACCAAAGGGAGGCAGCAGTTTTACCGGTTCTGCCGCAATGTTGGCAGTCGGGATACCGATCGTGCGCCCGATCTGATTACCGGTCTCCACGATTCCGTCAATTGAGTAGGGATGTCCGAGCATCTGCGCGGCGATCTCCATATTTCCTTTCGTGATCTCTTCTCGAATATAGGTACTACTGATGTCGCGTCCCTCAAATTTGAGTTTTTTTACAACCTTAAGCTCGTAGCCATAGCGGTCTGCCAGCTGCGCGAGCAGCCGGTAATCGCCGCGTCTGTTATGTCCGAAGCAGCAGTCTTCACCGACAACGATGCGTTTTACATTCAGATTTGTAACGATCCAGTCCACAAAATCCTCGGGTTCCATGCACATCACCTCAGTCGTGAACGGACACTGTACAAAATAATCAATGCCGCGTTCCGCAAAAAGTGCCTGTTTCTCCCTGTTCGTGGACAAAAGACGCAGCCCTTCTCCCTGGGTCAGTTTCTTTGGGGGAATATCGAATGTAAAGACTACAGATTTCAGATTCTCATTCTGTTTTTCCAGCAGATGGGAAAGCAGTTCCTCATGCCCCCTGTGCAACCCGTCAAATTTTCCGATGGTGAGTGCCGTCGGCTCATCAATATGAAATTGTTCGATTGTTTCCAGACAAATCATGATCTATTCCTTAGTTACAAAAACATTTTTATACATTTTAAATCTTCCCGCTGTGTATCCCGGCTGTAAATACCGTAAAAGATCCCGTCTCCGTCATAGATGCGGAATCGTGCCTCTGTACACAAAACTACATGATCCGGCATGTCGGAAATATCCGACAATGTCAGCCGGTTACCGTTTTGAAGGCGCTTTTTTGCTTCTTCCGTCACATGCAGCTTCGGATATTCCGAAAATACCATATCGACCGGAAGCAGGATCTCATCCAGTGTGCCACGGTTGCGATGTTCCTCCACCTGCGCCAGCGTCAATGCATGTTCGATTGGAAAAGAGCTTACCCGCGTGCGCACAAGACTTTTCATCAGCCCGCCAACACCAAGCATTTCACCGATATCATTGCACAACGTGCGAATGTAAGTACCCTTTGAACAATGTACACGCATCGTGACGAATGGAATCTGTAGCTGCAGGATCTCAATGTCATAAATGTGTACCAGGCGAGCTTTTCGCTCCACCTCAATGCCCTCTCTTGCCAGATCACAGAGCTTTTTGCCCCCAACCTTGAGCGCAGAGTACATTGGCGGAACCTGTTCGTAATCTCCGACAAAGCCCATGATCACTTCACGCACCTGTTCTTCGGTGAGCGTGTGCAGAGAATCGCTACGGTCACGCAGGATCTGCCCGGTCGCATCCTGTGTATCGGTTGTGAGTCCGAGCTGTAAAACTGTCTCATATTCCTTATCCTTGTCGGTCAAAAGTGCACATACCTTGGTCGCATTGCCGACACAAACCGGAAGCACACCCGTTGCATCCGGATCCAGTGTGCCTGTGTGACCGATCTTTTTTTCCTGCAATATACCACGAAGCTTTGCTACTACATCAAAGGAAGTAAAACCGGCCTCTTTAAAAATATTTAAAATACCGTTCATAACTGTTCGGTTCCCTCACAGTTCTTTCTTAATATCTTCCAGCAGAGTCTGCAGGATCATTTCCGGATCACCGGTCATCGTTGCACCTGCCGCGCGGACATGTCCGCCTCCGCCATGTTTTACACAGATCGCAGCCACATCCACAGCACCGTTTGTACGCATGGATACCTTAAAGGTTCCGTCTGCGTTCTCGTAGATGAGAACTGCGACATCCACACCCTTCGTACTGCGAAGCTGTGCCACGATCCCTTCCAGATGCTTTGGCAGTGCATGACAGTCTGCCATATCCTGTGCCGTAATGATGCAGGTAATACAGCGGTCATCATAGTACCTCTGCGCCTTTAATAGTGCAGTCCCTAAAATCCGGTTCTGCTCAAACGTCTTTTCAAAAAAGGTCTTGTCCACAATATCCGGGTAGTTGATCCCCTTATCCATGAGAAACCCTGCAATATTCATTGTACGTGATGATGTACAGGAATACTGAAAAACGCCGGTATCATGAATAATGCCAACATAGAGGCACTCAGCGATCTCTTTTGTGATTTTTTCTTTGTCTAAAAGTTCAAAGATCAGCTCTGAAGTAGAGCTTGCCTCCGGACGAATGTAATTTTTATCTGCAAAACTCTGATTACTGATATGATGATCTACACAGACAGTTTTCGTTGCCGAATCGAAATACCGGATCGCACCGCCCAGTCTGCCACCATCACCGCAATCCAGCGAAAAGAAAAGATCATAAGTTACATCCTCTGAAAAATCGCTCACGATCTCATCCGAACGCTGCAAAAATTTAAACAGATTGGGAATCGGTTCCAGATAAAGCGTCACAGAAATTTCCGGATAATTGTTTTTTATATAGTTGTAAAGCGCCAGTGTGGAGCCGGTACAGTCTCCGTCCGGCTTGATGTGTCCGGCAATCGCTACAGACTCCACATCAGACAATACTTCATCCAACTGAAACGGAATATTCCGTTCATTCATCTCCGTCGGATTCATTTTCTCGATTTTCTCCATGGTTTACCTCATCAATGAGTTTTGACATCCTGACACCATAAGCGATCGACTGATCCATGATAAACTTAACCTCCGGTGTGTTGCGCAGATTGATATTTTTCGCCAGCGTGCGCCGGATATATCCTTCCGCACTGCGCAGCCCTGCCAGCGTATTTTTTTGTGCTTCCTCGTCACCGAGCACACTGATATATGCTTTGCAGGTATTCAGATCAGGTGCCACCTCCACCGCCACGACACTTGTCATGGGGTGGATGCGGGGGTCCTTGATCTCACCGCGTATGATATTCGAGAGTTCACGATGTACTTCCTCGTTGATTCTCGTATTTTTAATGCTGTTTTTTCTCATTTTAACGTGGTACCTCCACCATCTTGTATGCTTCAATAATATCAAATTCCTGAATATCGTTAAAGCCATCCAGCACAAGACCGCACTCGTAACCCGTCTTTACTTCCTTGACGTCATCCTTGAAACGCTTTAAGGATGCAAGATCACCCTCAAAGATCTGCTCGCCCTCACGCTTTACACGTACCTTGCAGCCACGCTCAAACACACCGTCGAGGACATAAGAACCGGCGATGTTTCCGACTCCGGAAGCCTTGAAGATCTGACGCACTTCTGCATGACCGATGATCTTCTCCTCAAAGATCGGGTCTAACATACCCTTCATCGCAGCCTCGACATCCTCGATTGCATTGTAGATGACCTTGTACAGGCGCACATCGACACCCTCACGCTCCGCGGTTGATTTTGCCATCGGATCGGGTCTGACATTAAAGCCAATGATGATCGCGTTGGAAGCGGATGCCAGAATGACATCGGATTCGTTGATCGCTCCGACACCACCGTGGATCACCTTGACCACGACCTCGTCGTTTGACAGCTTTACCAGCGACTGCTTGACAGCTTCCACGGAGCCCTGCACATCTGCTTTTACGATAATATTCAATTCCTTGACATTTCCGGACTGAATCTGTGAGAACAGATCGTCCAGAGACATCTTTGCCTTTGTCTCCTCAATGAGCTTGTTCTTGCTCTCGGAAATATAAGTGTCCGCAAATGCTTTTGCCTCTTTTTCAGACTCCATTGCCACAAATGTCTCGCCTGCATCCGGCACATTGTTCAGACCTAAGATCTCAACCGGAGTAGAAGGGCCTGCCTCCTTGACACGTCTGCCGTTGTCGTCGATCATCGCACGCACCTTACCGTAGCTGCTTCCGCAGGCGATCGGCTGACCGACCTTTAACGTACCCTTCTGAACCAGAACGGTTGCAACTGCACCACGTCCCTTATCAAGCTGGGCCTCAATGACAAGACCTCTTGCATTTCGCTTCGGATTTGCCTTCAGCTCCAGCACCTCAGCAGTGAGAAGGATCATATCTAACAGATTGTCAATACCCTCTTTCGTATGTGCGGAAACCGGACAGAAAATGGTGCTGCCGCCCCAATCCTCGGGAATCAGCTCATACTCAGACAACTCCTGCTTTACCTTATCAATATTTGCCGCCGGCTTATCAATCTTATTGACTGCCACAATGATCTCGACACCGGCTGCTTTTGCATGATTGATTGCCTCAACGGTCTGGGGCATCACGCCGTCATCTGCCGCAACAACAAGGATTGCGATGTCGGTAGAATTTGCACCGCGCATACGCATTGCCGTAAACGCCTCATGACCGGGCGTATCAAGGAAGGTAATCTTCTGACCGTTGGCAGTGACAATATAGGCACCGATCGCCTGCGTGATTCCGCCTGCCTCTTTATCGGTTACCTTCGTGTGACGAATCGCATCCAGAAGGGATGTTTTACCATGGTCTACATGACCCATGACACAGACAACGGGCGGACGGGGAACCATCTTCTCGCTATCTTCCTCATCCTCCTTTAAGAGTTCTGCGATCACATCTACCTTTTCCTCCGGCTCAGCAATGAAGTTGAACTCCAGTGCAATTTCTTCAGCCTCCTCATAGGTAATGTCGTTGTTTACTGTTACCATCTGCCCCTTCATAAACAGCTTCTTAATGAGTACGGACGCCTGCACCTTCATGCGATCTGCAAGCTCTTTGATCGTCATATGCTCGGGCAGAGTGATCTGCTTGATAGTATCGTCATCCTTTGCAGCCGGCTGCATAGGAGTTGCGTTGCGCTTTTTGTGTCCGGTCTGCTTCTCCAGATTGACAAAGCGCTCCTGCTTCTTGCTGCCAAGCTTATCATAATCCTTCTTGGCATTGTTATTATTATTGTTCTTCTTGCGGTTATTGTCTCGGCTCTCCTTTGCGCGAACCTCGTCGGGAACAGCTTTTGCTGATTCCTTATTAAATTTGTTTAATTCGCGGTCGAATCGCTGTCCGCCAGATTCCTTCTGACGATTGCCACCGAATCGATTGTTACTTCTATCACCTTGATTATAACCGGAACCACCGCGATTATTCTGACCATCTTTGCGATCCCTGCGATCATTTTTTTCAAATCGTTCATTACCCTTTTCAATACCATCACCTCTGCTCGGACGATTTTCAACCGGCCTTACCGGACGCTCCCCTGCCGGACGAACCGGACGCTCTCCTGCCGGGCGAACCGGGCGCTCTCCCGCCGGGCGAACCGGGCGCTCTCCTGCCGGGCGAACCGGACGCTCTCCTGCCGGGCGAACCGGACGCTCTC
>JBJEML010000033.1:0-3249 GCA_051879675.1 Lachnospiraceae bacterium
GACAACAGAGATTGCGCTTCGTCCCGGCAAGGAGAAGACAGTCATTATGATGGCAGGTCTTCAGGGAGCAGGTAAGACGACAACGACTGCAAAGCTTGCAGGAAAGTTCAAGCAGAAGGGCAAAAAACCGCTGCTTGTTGCCTGCGATGTGTACCGTCCGGCAGCCATTGAACAGTTGCAGATCAACGGTGAGAAGCAGGGAGTCGAGGTATTCTCCATGGGAGATAAAAATTCTCCGGTGGACATTGCCAGGGCAGCGATCGAACATGCGCGTAAAAATGACCATAATTTAGTCATTTTAGATACAGCCGGACGTCTTCATGTAGATGAGGACATGATGGCAGAGCTTGTCTCCATCAAGGAGCAGGTAGATGTGGCACAGACAATTTTGGTTGTAGATGCCATGACCGGACAGGATGCAGTCAATGTGGCAAAGACCTTTGACGAGACGATCGGTATCGACGGCGTGATCCTGACAAAGCTGGACGGTGACACCAGAGGCGGTGCGGCACTTTCCATCCGGGCAGTGACCGGAAAACCGATTCTATACGTCGGTATGGGTGAGAAACTCTCTGATCTGGAGCAGTTTTATCCTGACCGTATGGCATCCCGTATCTTAGGCATGGGCGATGTGCTGACACTCATCGAGAAGGCAGAGGCGCAGCTGGATGCGGACAAAGCGAAGGAGATGGAGCAGCGTCTGAAAAAGGCGGAATTCTCTTTTGACGATTATTTGGAATCCATGAACCAGATGAAAAAACTGGGGGGCTTAAGCAGTGTGCTTGGCATGATGCCGGGCATGGGCGGGGCTCAGATGGCAGAGCTTGAAAATGCCATGGATGAGAAAAAAATGGCGCGCATCGAAGCAATCATTTATTCCATGACTCCTCAGGAGCGGGCGAATCCGAATGTATTAAATCCCAGCAGAAAGCGGAGGATCGCGAACGGCGCAGGCGTAGATATCTCAGAGGTCAACCGACTGGTCAAGCAGTTTGAGCAGGCGCGCAAGATGATGAAGCAGATGCCGGGTATGATGAAGGGCAGAGGCGGTAAAATGGGAAGATTCAGATTACCATTTTAACCATAGATAAAATGAAATATTTCAAGGAGGTGAAACAAAATGGCAGTAAAGATCAGATTAAAGAGATTAGGACAGAAGAAGGCTCCTTTCTATAGAATCGTTGTTGCAGATTCCAGAACTGCTCGTAACGGTCAGAGCATCGATGAGATCGGAACATATGATCCTACAAAGGACCCCAGTGAGTATCATGTAGATGCAGAGGCAGCCAAGAAGTGGTTAGCAAACGGCGCTCAGCCTACCGAGACTGTAGCAAAGATTTTCAAGTTAGCCGGTATCGAGAAATAAGTGAGGTAGACCTATGAAGGAATTAGTGGAAGTCATCGCAAAAGCCTTGGTCGATTACCCGGATCAGGTCACAGTCACTGAGACAGAAACCGATAAATCCATCGTTGTGGAGCTTCGCGTTGCACAGTCCGATATGGGTAAGGTAATCGGTAAGCAGGGTCGTATTGCGAAAGCAATCCGTTCTGTTGTGAAGGCGGCAGCCTCAAAAAGTGAAAAGAAGGTTATTGTGGATATCATGCAGTAGCCATGAAACGCATACTTCTGATGAGTATGCGTTTTCTTTTAGGAAAGGAAAACGTTATGGAAAATTTGCTACAGGTCGGCGCAATTTTAGATACACACGGACTGCGTGGCGAGGTCAAGGTATTTCCGACCACGGATGACCCGGCACGTTACGATGATCTGGACGAAGTAGAACTGCTCACCAAAGAGGGAAAGTATCTCCATCTGGAGGTTGAGCGCGTCCGTTATTTCAAAAACATTGTCATCGTCAAATTTAAACATTACGACAATATTAACGACATCGAACAGTACAAGAAATGCAATCTTTATGTGACCCGCGAAAACGCAGTGGAACTGGCAGAGGATGAGTATTTTGTGGCGGATCTCATCGGACTGACCGCGAAGAGCGATGAGGGCGAGGAGCTTGGTACGCTTACCGATGTACTCACTACGGGTGCAAATGATGTCTATGTGATCAAGGGCGCAGACGGCGAAGAGTTGTTAGTACCGGCGATCCATGACTGCGTGCAGGAGGTCAATGTTGAGGAAGGGTATGTTGTACTCCATTTACTGCCCGGACTGCGGGAACTGAATAAAAAGGAATAGACTATGAACTTTCATATATTGACATTATTTCCGGATATGGTGGCAGAGGGTCTGAATACAAGCATTATCGGTCGGGCCGCAGACAAAGGGCTCGTGACGATCGACTGCATCAATATCCGCGATTATACACTGGACAAACATAAAAAAGTGGACGATTACCCTTACGGCGGCGGCGCGGGCATGGTCATGCAGGCACAGCCGGTATACGACGCGTGGAATTCTGTCGTGGATCGTATCGGATACAAGCCGCGCACCGTTTATCTGACCCCGCAGGGCAGCATTTTCTCACAGCCGCAGGCAAAGGAACTGGCATTGGAACAAGATCTGATCCTTCTCTGCGGACATTACGAGGGTATCGACGAGCGCGTGCTGGAGGAGATCGTGACGGACTACGTTTCTATCGGAGACTATGTGCTCACCGGCGGCGAACTCCCGGCGATGGTCATGGTCGATGCCATCAGCCGCATGGTGCCCGGCGTACTCACGAACGACGAGTCCGGCAGCACGGAATCTTTGGAGGGCAATCTGCTCGAATATCCCCAGTATTCACGCCCGGAGGAGTGGAACGGCAAGAAAGTGCCTGCGATCCTGTTATCCGGCGATCACGCCAAGGTGGACGCATGGCGCAGGGAGCAGTCCATCCTTCGCACCGCCGGGCGTCGCCCGGACCTGCTGGAGAAGGCGGAATTGACCGAAAAAGAGCAGGCGTTGCTCACAAATAAGGAGCAATAAATTTTTTTGTTGTCTACAAAAAACGACATTACTCAACATTATGATCAGGTATGATAATATCAGAATATCAGAAGGAGTGATGTCTATGACATATAGAGAATATTGTGAGGCATTTGATAAAGGATATGACGACGTTCGCAGATAGAAGTTTTATAAATATACAAAAAACACTTGCAAACCATGTTACAATCTGATAAAATCTATCTGTTGTGAAAAAAGGCGATGGTCCTCTGGAACTGGAAGGCAGATATTGCGTCTGCGATACAAAGGTGCAGTGTCCAAGAACATCAAAATAACAGGAGGTCACAAAAATGAATAACACA
>JBJEML010000034.1:0-3216 GCA_051879675.1 Lachnospiraceae bacterium
TTCCTCTTATGGCGAAGTCGAACCGTCTTGCGAAAATGCTTGCGGCGGCGACCGGCGCGATTGTGCTCATCGAGCTTTTCGTGTGCATGTTCTCATACATACGCTCGTTCGCGGAGATAGCGGTCGGGACTGTTTTCGGAATTTCGCTGTTTGCATTTCCGTTCATAGTGAAGGCGGCGAAGCTGCCGGACATTCTGGCAAATGAAAAGCCGATGCTCGTGCTCCTCTGTGGAATTATCCGGCAGAAATGAGCAGGGATCAGAAGAGATAAGACAAAAACGGAGTGATAATTATCCACTTTGATTGTGGCAAAATACCGGGCGTCTCCGAAGAAACGCCCGGTATTTTGCCCCGATCTCATTGATAAAGTAGTCCGTCATAATCCCGGACACTACAGCCGTCTTAGGCAGAAGTGATTATCACATCGGCGATACAATTCTGATCACACTCAGCAGCAGAATCACAGCTGCCACTGCCCGGCCCCTCTTTCCTGCCTTGGTTCGATCTTTTGTACAGATTTCCGGAAGCTTTGCGTCGTAAACCTGATGTACATAATTGTACAGGTAGTACCCAAGCAGGCATCCCGTAAAGTTCTGCACAATATCGCAGAGATCAAAGATTCGCCCCGTCAGGAGCTGAATGCTTTCGATACCAGCCGACAGGAAAAGCGCTGTCAGCGCGCAGCGCACAAGCGGCTTCCTGGTTTGCTGAACATACGGAAACAGGGCAATCCCGAGTGGAACAAACAGCGCAATGTTCCCGAACAGGTTCGCAAAGCCGGATATATGTCCCTCCGCCACGCTCTGCAGCTGTCCTGCCAGCGTGGGCAGTGCGTTCAGGCTGATCCGTCCGGCGAGGTCCTCAATGGGATTCATTTCCAGATCCGCCACACCATTTAATGTCATGCTCCAAATGAAGATCAGAGAAAGCCAGAAGAAATCCAGATACACAATATTAGAAATATTGAGCCCGTTGCCTTTATGTCTGCGCGCAAGCAGCACAATATTAACCAAAATGACAATCGGGCTCACCTTGATAAATCCGCCGGCAAGAAGCCCGATATACATGCCCAGACTGTTCATGGTCTTCCTCCCATCTTCCGGGTATTTGATTCCCGTTCCAGCCGGATATGGGCAATACAGAATCTGATGCTGCGAACCAGTACAAATAAGATGACCGCAAGGATGACGTCACCTCTGACGCCTGCAAGAAAATAATCCGCCCGGCTGCCCGCAAAGCCTCGGCAAAGCAAATATGATATAACCGTAAAAATTGCAAAAAGCAATGACTCTTTTATCACCCAGCCGGTCTCCGTCTGAATCGGCTTCTGCCCGTCTCTTTGCTTCGGAAGCCGAATTTTGCTGAGCAGAAGGAACGCACAGCAGGCGGCGAGGATCGCTACGATGAGAAGCGTACAGATTTTTTCAGAGAGAGGAAGCGTGACCCCTTCCAGCATATTTTCAATCCTGCCGGTTTCTCCCCACTTGATCTTGTATTCATTTGTCAGAGAGTCGCAGAAAGACTTGATATCTTCATAAGTAACACCGCTTTCCGGCGAGTACAGAAAATATCCCTGGCATTCCGTCTGCAGAATGGTATTCTGAAATTCGAGTTCCTCATCCGACGACGGGCTGCTGCCAAACTGAATTTCCGGCATCACGGCGCAGCTGTCAAAGTCGTTTCCCAGGGACCCCTCATCCAGGAATGTACCAGCCTTGAGGACTCCGCTGACAATAAGCCCGATCGACTGATCCGCCGATATCTGGAGTGGAATCGTATCACCAATGGAATAATCGGCTGCAAGCTCAGAGCCAATCAGAACCGGAATTACCGGATTATCTCCCGAGTCGATCGTCAATGAATAGCTGATATCCTGTCCTTTGGCAATCGAATCAGAAAGTTTCGCCAGATCCGCCGTATGCTGATTGATGATTGTGACATTTACGCCGCTGTAGTTGTTCTGGGCGCACAGATAATAGTTTAGTGGACCGTTCTCCAGAGATGGAAGAAGATTTCTCAGAATTTCATTCTGCGCTTCCGATGTAAAGACATCTCCAAAACCGGGACCTCCATTCTCACCATATTGATTCGCGAAATATACGGCACCACGCGAATTATCGATATCACTCATATCCAGCTGATACACATGCGCGCCTCGCAGAGCAAACAGGACAAGCAAGGTACAGATAATAGCTGTCATCACAGCGCAGAATACAATTTTTCTGATCATCTTCATGCCACCGCTCCTGTTCCGCCGACTCCCCCGGTGATCATGGAGGAGACGGCAGAAATGGTTTTGTGTTTTACTTATAGAACACTTTCGAAGAAAGATTTGTTCCATAGGCCTTATAATAGCCAGTCTGTGCTGCTACCTTTCCGGTTCCACTTGCACTGCCGGATCTGACTTCAGTTCCGCTGTGGTACAGCTTGACTGTTGTGGTGTGATAAGGATCCATTGTGACATAACCGTATGCATAGTTACCATTCTTACTATACAGTACGGTGTGATAGGAAGCCTTAACTCCATCACTGATGACACCCGCATTTGCCAGAATCGGTACACAGTTCAGAAAAAGGCTTGTTGCCAAAAGGGTTGCTGCCAGAATTTTTCCGCAAGCTTTCTTCATAATTGACCTTCTCAAGATTGCATGTCTTGATAAATAGCTTCTTTGATGTCAAATTAAATTTTTGCTTTCTTACCCTTTGCCTCCTTACCTCCTTACTATGGATAATAATTGCATATGTCGGTTGCATCTTTACTTTATCATATTATTTCTCGGATAATCAATGTTAAGAAGTGAATTTACATACAGTTATTAAATTATTGTGATTGCAAATTATATTTTAAAATTTTTTTGATGCTTTGTATCTGCATCCGGTCGGCTCATATTCACTCTTATCGTTATGCGCTGTTTTATATAGCTAAATATACTTATAAATATCTTTTTGCTTACAAGAAGAAATTATCGCAACACTTGAATTAAGCCGATCACAATCAGGATCACACCGCTTCTGCGCAGCTTTCGCCTCGTGCCTTCTGCTCCAATATAGATCGTTTCGTTACAAAAAAGGGGCTGTGAAAAAACGTTTTCACGTTTTCACAGCCTCTTTTTCATACTTATTTTCATTCGGGGGGGCATGAGAAAATTTTTTGAAATGAATTATTGACATGGAAACGTTTTGCAAGCATAACTATAAGTAGTACCGGCAGAAACA
>JBJEML010000035.1:0-3199 GCA_051879675.1 Lachnospiraceae bacterium
ATCATTTGCCGAATGTGTCCACGCAGGTATACCATCATTTTAACTATGTATCCGGCACGGTAGCACTTACCGGCGAATGCATCAGCGGTCATCACGACCGCGGCAAATATTACCTTACCAACAACCGTGAAGAGGTCGCCTACTACAAACAAAAAGCCGCTGACCTTCTCGCAAAGGTACAGCCGCTTATGGAAATCTTCCGCGCAGAATCGGAAACACTTTTTGAAACCTATCAACAAACTGAGGTACAAGAAACAGGTAGCCGTCATAACATTTTGTCTGCACCACCCATATACACCATGACTCCGGAGCTTCTTACCCGGATCCTAAAACGCGCAGACCTCTCTCCCAAGGATCAGGATCAATTATTACGCCATGCGCAGAACCAGCGCCAGCTTGTTGAAAAAACAATGGAACATGCCATGATCTTTGATGAATTTGCCGTGATTCCGGAAGAAGAATTTCAAAGACACCCGGTACAGCTTCCATTGGATGATGCCTTTTATGAAGCAGATATCCCCTATACTTACGAGGAGTATCTGGCTCATATTCAATTAACAAAAAATTATGCAGAGACTCATCCTCACTATAAGGTTTATACAGAGGCCAAACAGACCTTCCGCAATATTCAGATCCGCATCATAGAAGGAAAACTCGTGCGGATATCCAAATCCCGCACACCGGTCATCCACTTTGTCATCCGCCATCCGAAGATGGTTCATGCACTTGAAAATTTTGTCGCACCAATTACAGAATAACGAAAGGCTTCTGTTCCGGAGCAAATACAGAACCTTTAAATTCTTTCATAAAAAAAGAGCCTGCATGGCTCTTTTCTTATATATTATCTAAGCCTCTCCGTGCTGTTTCTGCACGCCGGATGCGATCCTGCCTGAAATAAAATTAATGATTATGACAATTACAAGCAGCACTACCGCCGTCGCATATGCCTGATCTGTGTTCAGTCCCTCCTTGGAGAGCAGATACATGTGAACCGATAAGGTTCTTCCGGAATTAAATACCGAAGATGCTGCTTTCGTAAACGTACCTGCTGTGTAGATCAGAGCTGCCGTCTCACCAACGATACGTCCGATAGAAAGCACAATTCCCGAAAAGATACCGGGCATTGCCGCCGGAAGAACGATCTTAAAGATCGTGCGCAATTTTCCTGCTCCGAGCCCAAAACTGCCCTCCCGATAGTTTTTCGGTACAGCAAGTAAGGCCTCCTCTGTGGTTCGCATGATGACCGGCAATACCATGATCGCCAGTGTCAGAGCACCGGATAACATGGAGATACCAAAAATGCTATTGAAAAACAACATACCGAACAATCCGTATACAATGGAAGGGATGCCTGTCAGCGTCTCTGCTGTCATCCGGACAACCGGGACAAAACGGTTTTTGGAACTGGCATATTCTACCAGATAGATCGCAGAACCGATTCCAAAGGGAATCGCCACCAAAAGCGTTAATACCGTCATCTCCAGCGTATTGATGATCGCCGGAAGCATGGACACATTTTCAGAATTATACTCCCACGCAAACAGCTCTGGGGTCAGATGGGGCACGCCCTTGACCAGTATGTAGACGATCAGAAATCCCAGTACAAGCACGGTGAGCACTGCTGCGAAGATCGTAACTGCTTTCAACACGCCTGCTTTGATCTGATTTTTCATAATGATCGATTCATCGGTCTGTACTTTTGTCATGACTCACGCACCGCCTTCCGTTTTACCAGACTGAAGCTGATATTGATGATCAGAATAAATACGAACAAAACAACACCGGTTGCGATCAATGCCTGTCGGTGCAGGTCCTGTGCGTAACCCATCTCGATGACAATGTTTGCCGTCAGTGTGCAGACACCCTTCAGCAATTCATTCGGTGCTCGAAGCACCGGCATGTTTCCCGCTACCATGATGACTGCCATCGTCTCTCCGATCGCACGCCCGATGCCGAGGATCACCCCTGCAAAAATACCGGATTTTGCTGCCGGAACAACCATACGAAAGACACTTCGCTCGTGCGTTGCGCCCAGTGCCAGCGAACCCTCATAGTAGTTCTTCGGCACAGCCCGGATCGCAGATTCGGACACGTTCACAATTGTCGGAAGGATCATGATGCCGAGCAGGATGCTCGCCGTTAAAATACTATAGCCCTTGCCTCCAATCGTATTGCGAACAAACGGAACCAACACAACCAGTCCGAAAAAACCATAAACGACGGAAGGGATTCCTGCCATGAGTTCTATCCCCGCCTTCATCACCGGATAAATTCTATCCGGACAGAAACGTGCAAGGAACACTGCCGTAAGAATCCCGATCGGGACTCCGATGATGATCGCCCCGGCTGTCACATACAGACTGCCAACGATCATTGGCAGAATTCCAAAATCTCCATTACCCGGCCGCCATACTTTGCCAAATAAGAATTTGATCACACCGATCTCTTTGATCGCCGGTGTTCCATTTACAAAAAGGAAAAAGCAGATCAGTCCCACCGCAAGTATGCTGATACATGCGGTGGTAAAGAAAACTGCTTTCATGATTTTTTCTTTCAGGACTCCTGATCCTACCATTCTAAGCGTTCTCCCTTGAAGATTGCTGCGATGTCATCTGTAGAAAGGTCATTGACATTATTTGCATTGTTTACGATCACTGCGATACCATCCAGAGCGATGGATGTAGCCTGCAGTCCTGCCTCAACCTCACTGTCCTTCAGATCACGACTTGCCATTCCGATATCACAGGTTCCGTCGATCGTCTGGGTCATACCTGTCGTGGAATCGCTCTCCTGCAACTCGATCTCCGCGCCACTGTTGATTGCCAGATATGCCTCCTGTAATTTCTCCATAACCGGAGTTACGGAAGAAGATCCTGCAACTACGATCTTGCCCTTTGCACCGTTGCTCTCAAAAGGTGCTGCATTTTCATCAATTTTAATGTAGCCTTTGCCCTCGATAACTGCCTGACCATCTGCACTCATGATAAAGTTGATGAAATCCTGTGCCACATCTGATACATCACCTAAAGTAGCGATGTTAAAAGGTCTTGAAAGTGAATATGTACCGTTTTTCACATTTTCTGCTGTTGCTTCCACACCATTAACATTCACAGCCTTTACGGTATCATTCATAGATCCCATAGATGCGTATCCGATCGCGTTCTCATCGCCTGCTACAGTTGTCATCATGACCTCAGTG
>JBJEML010000036.1:0-17703 GCA_051879675.1 Lachnospiraceae bacterium
AAAATCAAATTGTCTCCCAATAAAGAAGTGATTCTTGCCGCAAAGGTGTTTGATACCGGAAGTGGCGTTGTTAGAGTTTTTGATTGTGAAACACTTGCTAATGAACCCGAAAGACTGGAAAACGCAGCATACATGATTGTGGTCAGAGCTGTTTTCAGCGCAGATCCTCTGTAATTGTGGGGCAAAAACTTTTTCGTAATAAAATCAACAATTACATATTCTTTTACGCAAATTAGGTTGAATATATCCTAATACTCACATATAATATATACGTATATATTTATCAACGGAGGTAATTCATTATGACAATCAATACGAATGCAATGATTTCTATTTCAGAAGCAAACCAGAATTTTTCAAAAGTTGCAAGACTTGTGGATGAACAAGGCTCTGCTGTTATCTTAAAAAACAATGTTCCCAGATATATTGTTATTGATTTCAGTAAAGCAGATCAGGATATGATTGCTTCAGACGAAGATGTTTTAAGTATTTCCAAGAAAATCATGGAACAGAACAAAGAAGCCTACGAGGTATTAGCTAAATGAAGAAACTCAGCCAAAAACAAATTCTCATGTTTCATAAGCAGCTGATTCAGCAAACTGGTGGAAGTGATGGCGTAAGAGACTACAATTTGTTGGATGCTGCTCTTGAAGCACCATTTCAATGCTTTGATGGTCAAGAATTATATCCTACACTTCAAGCCAAAGCTGCTCGTTTAGGCTATGGATTGATTAAAAACCATTGCATGCTTGATGGTAACAAACGAATAGGGGCTCATGCAATGCTCGTGTTTTTGGCATTAAACGGAATCGAACTTGATTACACACAAAAAGAATTATATGAAATTATTTTGAGTATCGCATCCGGTGATCAGGAATGTGATGATTTACTCCATTGGATATTAGATCATCAAAAATAATTGACCTATTTTCCAACCCAAATGAAACTCTTTACACAACTTCTGTCAATATCAATTAAAAACATGGAGGCTTGCGAAACCGCATATTTACGGTATCACAAGCCTCTATAAATTCTTCGTATCCGTTTAACCATGACAATGGGCGATGGCCATCGCAAAAGAATTCACATGAAAACATCACTAAAAAATCCCGCGCCCTCATTCACATTGTACAAACAATAATCGTACAAGATGTTAATAGATTTCTTTCGCCACATATATTCATTGGGCCAATAGGAACGGACACTATCATCTAATACCTCTGCCGGAGTGTTCGGCAGATACAGAACAAATTGCTCTCCTCCGGTTATACCATATGCATCTGAGCCAATGTAACGAACGCCATCCTTGATCCATTCTTTTCCCACTTCTGTTTTATAGGTCAGCTCATCCAGCATCATGGAATATGAATATTCATTTATTTTTTTCATTTCGCGAAATCTCCCGCTAAACTCACAATAATAATCCGTACCGCGCGGATATTCAATTGTCCATTCTGCTTCTCCGTCTTCATAGATCCCGTTAAAATGACCGTCCTCATACAGCGTAAGTGTCGTACTCCACCCTCCTGCACCACTGCAAAAAGTCAGTTCAAGCGGGTAGACTACCTTACAGCTTTCCTCGCTCAAAACTTCTTCCAGGTAAAAATTCACAGGATATATCTGCTGTAAATCTACAGCCTTTTGTGGGCCGATCATCGGTGTTCCTCCCTCGGTCGTAAACAGAACCGTACTGTTTTCCAGCAAATAATTTACAGCCTCAAAAAAGCCCCGCATGCTGCCTGTGATTCCAGCCTTTGAATCAAAATCAACTTTCCATGTGTTTTTTTCAGATACCTGACCATTCTCTAAGGAAAACATCGTACATGTATAGCTTGCGATTCCCTGATACATTACTGGAAGATATTGAATCAGATAGTCCTCTCCCTCATTCTGATAAAGCAGGATCGTATTCCATTCTGCATGGGAAGTGCCGGCTTCAGTACTCCAAAGCAGTGTTCCATCCTGTTTCCATACCTTTAACTCATACAAATCTTCCGCTTTCTCACAGACTACGATTTGTTCAGTTTCTCCATCGTGATCCGGATCCGCTTTCGTGACGATCAAATCGTTTCCTGTTGCCTTGATACCGGTGTTCTCCGATCCTGCCTTCTCCAACGCCTGCGCAATCTCAGACGCTGTTTTTTCATCCAAACCGGCGCGCTCCTCCTGTTCGGTCGTTTCACTAGCATTCGTCAGACAGACCAGACTGATAACCGCCAGCGCAAGGACAGCCACAACCGCCGAGATCAGGCGGGGCTTTTTGTAGCGCAGCACGTTCTTGATCCGTTTCGACGCATCCGATTCACCAAAAGCCAGCGGCGCAAACGAAACATTTCTCTTGCCGCTTGCAAAGGACAGTAAAGACATACTGTATGCCTGTTTGATCCCGCTTCCGAATGTCGAAGGGACTGCTTCATCGCATTTCGCCGCAAAAATTCCAAAAACAGCTCACAAAACGTAACAGCCATCTCCTAATCCTCCCTGTGTGCATCGATCAACTGCTTTAACTGCGCAGCTTCCCTGGCAGATATCTTTTTTCCTCTGAGAAATGCCGCAACAAAACCGGGCAGCGACCCGTCAAAGGTACGTTCCACAAAATACTCGGATTCATTCGCCTGTACCTGCTCCTTTGAGACCAGCACAGACACCGTCGCATCCACATTTGAAATGTAGCCCTTCTCGCACATTTTTCGAATGACCGTATAAGTGGTTGACTTCTTCCAACCGAGCTGCTGTTCACACAATTTGACCAGTTCCCCGGAATTGACCGGTGCGTGATCCCACACCACACACATAAACCGATAATCGCTGTCACATAATCTTTCAGAACCCATAAAAATCCTCCCTGCATCATAAGAATTACATTTTTTAACCAAAATAGGTTTATAGTCATAGACTCATTTATAGTCTATAACCATAAACCTATTCTGTCAAGAGGACTATGCATATTATAATATAACGATTCACCCAAAATGAAACGTTCCTGTAGCCAATCAACTAAAATTCCAGGCTTTTCGCATTCAGCAAGAAATACTTCATTCCCATAATGACAAAGCCTTCATCATTTCTCCAAGGTTTCTTGCTGCCATTCACAATGACAATCTTCTTGAAAGAATCCGGGATATTTCGCAGAGAATGGAACTCCTGTGTCTGTTTTTCTTCCGAAGTCATATCATAGGCAACCTGAATGTAATATCTCTGGTTGCCTTGATTCACCACAAAGTCAACCTCCAGCTGCTTACGGATACGCTTGCCCTCTTTGTCCTTATCGAAGATTTCCACAACACCCACATCAACATTGTAGCCACGAATCAGCAGCTCATTATAAACAATATTCTCCATGATATGAGTAGGTTCCTGCTGTCTGAAATTCAAACGGGCATTTCTCAGCCCCAGATCAGTAAAGTAGTATTTCAGATTTGCACCGATATACTTTCTTCCCTTAATGTCGTATCGACTGGCTTTGGAAATCAAAAAGGCATCTGCTAAATGGTCGATATGGTTGGAGATAGTTTTATTGGCATAAGTCATCTGACGCTCACTGGCAAAAGTTTTGGCAATCTTCGACGGATTGGTCGGTGCGCCGATTGCAGAAGCAAGCACATCAACCAGAATACCAATCTCATCCACACTCTGAATCTTATTTCTTTCAATAACATCCTTCAGATAGACATTTGCAAAGATATTTTTCAGATAGTCTGCTTTCTGTCGTTCGCTCTGGAAACCTACGACCTGCGGCAGTCCTCCGTAGATCATATAGTCATCCCAGGCATCATCATAATCGCCGTCGTAGACAGAATAAAACTCTGCAAAGGAGAGGGGATAGATTCTGATCTCATCACCTCTGCCACGGAACTCGGTCACAATGTCGCTGGATAAGAACTTAGAGTTGCTTCCGGTGACATACACATCAATATTGCTCATGCGGAGCAGGCTGTTCAGCACTTCCTCAAATCGTGGCATGAACTGCACTTCATCCAGAAGAAGATAATACTTCCCATCGTCATTCATAGCATCTTTGATGTACTTGAAACACACCTTGGGATCTCTTAATTCCTCGTTCTCAATACCGTCCAATGCAATCTCAATGATATGGTCGGCACCAATACCGTTTTCCAGAAGGTATCTCTTAAAAATAGTAAACAGCAAATAGGATTTACCACATCTACGAATGCCGGTAATCACCTTTATCATTCCGTTATCTTTTCGCTCAATTAGCTGCTGTAGGTAAGCGTCTCGTTTAATTTCCATTGTTACACTTCCCATTTTCGTGCATCTGCACACTTTTTAGTAATGATATTCTATCACAGAACAAGTTGAATTTCAATATTCATTCCCATTTTATGTGCATCCGCACATTTTTATGTAATGAAAAGTTGTAAAGTATTGATCAGCCGGAACTGCCATCCCCATCACAGCAGTCTTGTCGTCCACTTTGAACAATCCCACACATCAGTTGCCAATCCATCATAAAATTCAGGCTCGTGGCATACCATCAGGATACTTCCTTTGTACTCCATCAGTGCGCGCTTCAATTCCTCTTTTGCATCCACATCCAAATGATTCGTCGGCTCGTCCAATAGCAGGATATTGGTCTCCCGGTTGATCAGCTTGCACAAACGTACCTTCGCCTGCTCGCCTCCGGAAAGCACACGCACCTGACTTTCGATGTGTTTTGTGGTAAGACCGCATTTTGCAAGAGCACTACGCACCTCATACTGGGAATATGCGGGGAACTCCTGCCAGATCTCTTCGATACAGGTTGTTGTAATCGACTGATCCATCTCCTGCTCAAAATATCCGATCTCCAGATAATCACCCAACTCTACCGAACCCTGTAATGGCTTTATCAAACCTAAAATACTTTTTAATAATGTCGTCTTTCCAATCCCATTCGCACCTGTGAGAACAATCTTTTGTCCCCTCTCCATTTCCAGATTTAACGCGGTAGATAAAGGCTCGCCATAACCAATTACAAGTTCTTTTGTCTGGAAAATGTAGCGTCCCGGTGTGCGGGCAACCTGAAACACAAATTCAGGCTTCGGCTTCTCTGCCGCCAGCTCAATGACATCCATTTTATCCAGTTTTTTCTGACGGGACATGGCCATATTTCTTGTGGCTACTCTCGCTTTATTTCGTGCCACAAAATCTTTTAAATCGGCGATTTCTTTTTGCTGTTTGTGATAAGCAGCCTCTAACTGCGCCTTTTTCATCTCGTAGACTTCCATGAATTTATCATAGTCACCCACATAACGATTGAGCTGCTTATTATCCATGTGGTAGATCAGATTCACAACACTGTTGATAAATGGAACATCATGCGAGATCAGAATAAACGCATTCTCATAATCATTTAAATACCGCTTTAACCACTCGATATGCTCTACATCCAGGTAATTGGTAGGCTCGTCTAAAAGTAAGATATCCGGCTTCTCCAAAAGAAGCTTTGCCATCAACACTTTGGTACGCTGTCCCCCACTCAGGTCCGTAACATCCTTATCTAACCCGAGATCCAGAATGCCGAGTGCCCTGGCGACTTCTTCTACCTTTGCATCGATCATGTAAAAATCATGCATGGTCAGCAGATCCTGTATCGTACCTGCTTCAGCCATCATCGCATCCATCTCATCCGGTGATGCCTCTCCCAGCTTCTCATAGATCTGATTCATCTCAGCTTCCATGTCAAACAGGTAATCGAAGGCTGAACGAAGTACACTGCCGATTGTCATACCCTTTTCCAATGCAGTATGCTGGTCCAGATATCCAACACGCACATTTTTTGACCATTCAATCTTACCTTCATCCGGCATTAATTTACCGGTGATGATATTCATAAAGGTAGACTTTCCTTCACCATTTGCACCTACCAGCCCGATATGTTCGCCTTTTAGCAGACGAAAGGACACATCTTCAAATATTGCACGATCTCCGAAACCATGCGATAAATGTTCGACGTTTAAAATACTCATTTCTTTATTCTACTCTCTGTTTATTTAAATGTCCCTGCTACCCGGCATACATCAAGCCGTCCAGAATCTCCCAGATACTTGTTCCATTGATGGTATCGCCGTTTTCATTATCCAGCTGAATGTAATATAACGTATCGGTGTCATACGTCGTATCAGCATTTACCATGTAGTAATTCAGATCATATTCTTCTGTTTCAGGTACATAATCGATGGCTCTCACACCCCAGACTTCCGTCTTCGTAGCAGACACGATCTTAAAAAAAGTTCCTGCCGGAAGAACACCGTTTTCATCAATTACTGTTCCGTCTTCCTTCATGACTTTGCACGGAATATCTGCTTTTGCTTTCAGCAAAAATCCTGCATCAACCGTATAGACCTCATCATCCGATACAGGCAGTCCGGACTCCCCAACATGGTATTTTTTTGTTCCGTTGTAGGTGCTTAAGGTATCCAGCCGCGAACTCAGATAAAAGACTTCCGGATTCACAAAAACCGGGCAGTTCGTTTCATAATAATACCTGCCATCTTCCTCATGGCTGACATATGTACCGGGCATAAACAGATTGCTGTTGCCGTCACCCCAGGTCACCAGAGTGCCTGTGATCAGATCAAATACCTCAAGAACCGAATAATCGCTTTCCATACGATGAAAGACATACAGGTATGCTGCATCCTTGCATTTTACCAGATAACACTCTGCATCGTAATCCTCTACCTCACTTTTGATCATCTGGTTATTCAGCACAATCTCTGTTGTATAATAATCATATTCGTCCACACTGCGATCCACAGTGATCGTCTCCTTGATGCCATCATTGTTCAGATCAACCGCACATTCCTCATATGCATACAGTTCTAAAACATACTGTTCCTGCGGCTCAAAATAAGATCCCTCCAAAAGCTCCGGGTAATCGTCATATGCCAGGTCAACCATCTGCATACCTGCCGCATAAGGTGCCAGCTCATACTGATTAAAATAAAGCGTGATACCAAAGGGATCCATGCTCCAGGTAAAACCATCCAGTTCATATTCAGCGATCAGTTTGTGTACATCATCATAAAAGATATCTCCGAAGTGTTCATCTAACAGTTTTGCCACCACAGCCTTGCATTCATCCGCATCGGTAACGACATCGGAAAGAGTCACCCTCGCTCCGGTATTGACGTCAAAAGTCATACCGGTGATCATATATCCTCCGTGGGCACCGCCATAGTAACTCTCATTCTGTTCCATGAAACTAAAATAACTCTGATCCGCTCTTAATATGCTGCGTGTGGTTCTGTCCTCCAGACCAACACCCATTCCTCGATTCACAACGAAATCTGTGAAGTTTTCCATCAAACTGCCCATCGTTGTCTCGATCGTAGTCTCATTCTCATTTTTATAATCTTCTAAAGCTTTTGCAAGATTCGGGTAGTACTTCGCACTTTCATCATCCAGCAGAAGGAAGTCCTGCATTGCTTCCACTGAGTACCACTCGTCATTCACAGACTCGGTATACTGACACCCAAGACTGATCTTACTTACATTTAGCGGAACAGTTTTTTCCTCGGGTACAATTGTCTCCGTTTCTTCCGGCACCGGCGTTTCTTTCGGTTGTTCTTCCGGTTCCGCGATCTGTTCTGATTCCTGCTTCGCAGGCTCCGTTTCCTGATGCTTTTCTTCTTTTGTCGCCACACCACAGGCAGTAAGATTCAGTAACATCGCCATTACCAATAATGCACGCAACCATCTGTTTCTCATCTTTTTCATCGCCGACCTCCTAACTCACATTTTCGTTCCCTGTTTTAATACAATGATCACTTACACAATTCCATTCCACAGTCTGTAATAAATTCCTTTCTGTTCCAGCAGTTGCTCATGCGTGCCCTGCTCTGCGATACCGTCTCCTTCCAATACAAGGATCCGGTCATAATGCTGTATCGTCGTGAGACGGTGCGCGATCGTGATCGTTGTGCGTCCCTTTGCCAGCCGCTCCAGGCTCTTTCCGACAAGCAGTTCGCTCTCATTATCAAGCGCACTGGTCGCTTCATCCAGAATCAGCAGCTTCGGATTTTTTAAGAACACACGGGCAATGGAAATACGCTGCTTCTGTCCGCCGGAGAGTTTGACTCCACGCTCTCCCACATAGGTATCATAACCGTCTTTGAGCTCCCGCACAAAGCTGTCCGCACCCGCGAGTCGTGCCGCTTCCTCGATCTCGGCGCGCGTCGCGCCCTCTCTGCCGTAAGCAATATTTTCCGCCACGGTTCCGCTGAACAGATACACGTCCTGCTGCACGATACCGATCGCACCGCGCAGGCTCTTGAGCGTCACATCGCGGATATCCTGACCATCGATCCGGATACTTCCCCCTGTCACATCGTAAAAACGGGGAATCAGGTTGCACAGCGTCGTCTTTCCTCCGCCGGAAGGACCGACCAGTGCCACGCGCTCGCCCGGCGCAATGGACAGAGACAGATGATGGAGCACCTGATTGTGGTCGTCGGGATACTCAAAGCTCACATCGTCAAGCTGAATCCTGCCTTCTGTCACGGAAAGCTCCTTCGCATCCGGCGCATCCGTGATCTCGACCGGAGCATCCATGATCTCAAAAAACCGTTCAATTCCGGTCATCCCCCGTTGGAACTGCTCCGCGAATTCCACGATCCGTCGGATCGTAGCGATCAGTGTTGACACATACAGGACATATGCCACCAGATCACCCGGCGTGATGTGCCCGCAAATGACAAACAAACCACCTGCCAGAACGACGACCAGATACATGAGTCCGTCAAATAGTCTGGTCGATGCCTGAAACAGCGCCATAAAATGGTACGTCTGCTTTTTGATCTTCTTGAATGCCTGATTGCCGTCAGCAAATTTTTCCGCTTCCATCTCCTCGGCGGCAAATGCCTTGACCACACGCTCCCCAAGCAGGGAATCCTCGATCTGTGCATTCAATTCACCGATCTGCACGCGCTGCCTGCGAAACGCCGCCCTCAGATTCTGGTTTAAGACCACAGACACAACCGCCATGAGCGGTACACACACAAAGATGAGCACCGTCAGAGGTATACTGTACACACATAAAATACAAAAGCTCACCACAAATTTGAGCCCGGCGATAAAGAACTCCTCCGGGCAGTGGTGCGCAAACTCTGTAACCTCAAACAGGTCATTTGTAATACGGCCCATGATCTGACCGATCTTTGTGTTGGAATAATAGGTATAACCCAGCCGTTGCAGATGATCGAAGGCATCCTTTCGCATGTCTGTCTCTATATAAACGCCCATTACATGACCCATATCCGCCATAAAATACTGCGCCGCCGCGTCGATCAGACGCAGTACGAGATAAAGCGCTGCCAGCTTCAGCACAAGTGAAACCGTCAGTGCTGCGAGATCCGTCATCGCAAGATTCGTGATCGTCCGCAAAATCAGCGGCAGCACCACATCACACAGACACGTGAGTGCCGCACAGAACAGATCCAGATACATCGTTTTTCTGTACTTTTTCAGATACGGATAAAAACGACGGATCAAATGCGTTTTTTTACTGCTGTACTCGTTTTTCATAATGTCTCCCCAGACTGTTCAATCTCTCGTGAAACATTTCTTTTGCTTCCGCAAGAGACATCTCATTCCCTATAAAAATATGACAGAGACTGTCATGAATAACAGCCCCCAAAATATGGATAAAAACATCTGTTTCCGCCTCATCTTCCAGATCCAGCAAAGACCAGTCAATTGCACTGCGGTTTTCCTCCTTCGCCCGGCATACATCCGCATCTGCACACTCCGGGTCAAGCATATCCGTCCAGATATGCTCGAAGATCCACGGCTCCGAGAGGATAATGCGAAATCCCCTTCCCGGTTCACGGTAAGACTCCTCGATAATGTCATCAATAAAAGCATCCAGCGCCTTTAAAAAATCGCCTGACATCTCCTGAACAACCCTGAAAAATCTTCCCAGTATCTCTTTTTTATAGTCTTGCAAAAAGTAAATGAAAATATCCTTCTTGTCCTCGAAATACTGATAAAAGCTGCCGCGCGGAATACCGGCCTCCCGAACGATCTGATTGATGGAGGCATCGCTGTAACGCACCTGCGTAAATTCCCTTTTTGCCGCCACAAGGATCCGCTCCTGCTTTTCCTGCGGCAGCTTATAAAATGTCTGTTTCGGCATCTCCTACTCCTCTTTCAGCTGAGCGATCAGTTCACTCGTCTCGTCGGGGATCACGTCCAGGTCATCTCCGACATCGATCATCCTCGGCTGCTTCCGATAAAAGATATCATACATCACAGGCACAATAAATAATGTCATGAACGTCGCATAGATCAGTCCTGCTGCCACTACGATCGACATACCTCTCTGCATCGCATTTCCGGCATCCTGAGAGAACACCATCACACTCATGGACAGGATCGTCGTCATCGCTGTCATGAGGATCGGGCGCATACGTGTCTTTCCGGTGGCGATCAGCGCTGTCCGTTTATCCACGCCTGCCATGCGCAGCTGGTTTGCATAGTCCACAAATACGATTCCGTTGTTTACTACCGTTCCCATCAGGATCATAAAGCCCATCAGTGACATTGCGGAGATGCTCTTTCCAAACACTGCCAGCCCGATCATTCCTCCGGTAAATGCCAGTGGAATGGTGAAGATGATGATGAACGGACTGAGTAAGCTCTGGAACTGTGCTACCATTACAAGATACACCAGAAGCCCGCCGAGCGCAAGTGCTTTCAGCATCTGCCATACCATGTCCATAACCTGTTCGCTCTCACCGCCGATCTCCACGCTGTAGCCGTCCGGCACCTGATATTCATCCAGTTTTTCCTGCAAAGTACGGGACAGCAGCGTTGCGTTGTAGCCATCCTTCACCTCTGCCGTGACCGTCATATAACGGCTCTGGTTTTCTCTCGTGATCGTATTCATGCTTGTTCCGGTGGTCATCGTGGCAAACTTGGACAGCTTATAGGTCTTCGTCACCGCCTCGCCGTCATCATTCGTCGTATCGACCTCCAGTTCCATATCCATCAGGTTCTCATAAGTCAAAGGCTCCGTCTCGTTGACCAGTCTGACATCCAGGTTGACGCCCTCCTTGTTCATCGTGATCGCCGTGGCATCCGTCGTTGTGCGCGCCGCGATCGCCTGCAGGATCTGCGCGGAGGTCAGCCCATAAGCTGCTGCCTTGTTGCGGTCAATGGAAAGACGCACGGATGAATCTGCATCCGAAAGGCCGTCGTCGATATTTTCGAGTCCGTTGATCTCCTCCAGCATAGCGGTTACGTCTTTGCTGATGTCGATCAATGTATCCTGGTCATCGCCGTAAATCTCCACCTCGATGCCGCTTCCGAGCAGAGAGGACATCTCGCCGAGCGCGGAGGAGCTGACGCTGACCTCCGCGTCCTTTACGCCACTTGTCTTCTCGGAAATTTCCTCGCAGATCGCGTGAAATTCATCAGTCGTCTTGATATCAGGTTCTGTAATGATATTGAACGAAAACTGTGTATAGTTATCAGTACTTCCTGCCACAGAGGTGATTGCAGTCGCATTTCCGTCCATAGCGCCGACCTCTGCGATTCCGTCCACAGATAAGATCAGCTCCACCACCTCATCTGCTGTCGCATATGCATCCGCTTTCTCGCAGTCATCCGGCAGTGTCATGCTGACGGAGATCTGGTTACTCTCCATGTCATCCAAAAGCACCAGACCCGTATCAAACGCCCGGAATACACAGATTGCAAACAACACAATTGCGATTCCAAGCGGTACGATCTTTACCTTCAGACACCAGCCCAGTATTTTTCCGTATAAATCCTGAATTTTTTCGAAAATCGGATGTTTTTTCTCTTTCACCTTTTTCAGCATGACAGAACTGAACGTCGGTACAACGGTCAGAGCCACGATCAGTGATGCCACCAGTGCATAAGAAATCGTAAATGCAAACGGCACCATCAGCTGGCTCACCAGCCCGGTCGTATAGACCATCGGGAAAAATACACAGATCGTCGTCACGGTGGAAGCCACGATCGGCGCAGCGACCTGTTTTGTTCCCTGCACGGCTGCTGCCGGTGCCGACAACCCTTTCTGCCGCAACCGATACACATTTTCCATGACAACAATGGAGTTATCCACCAACATTCCGATTCCGAGACAGAGTCCGCCCAGAGACATCACGTTGATATTGATACCGGTAAAGTACATCACGATCAGCGCAAACAGCACGGAAAATGGAATACTGAACGCAACGACGATCGTCGGCTTTACCTCCTGCAAGAACAATGCCAGCACAACGATTGCCAGCAGCGCTCCGAGAATCATACTGCTCAGCACACTCTTTATGATCATGGTGATATAATCGCCCTGATTCATGATGGGTGTCACGGAAAGTCCGGGATATTCCTTCTCCAGCTCGTCAAACGCTGCAGTCAATGTCTTTGCCACGTCGCTGGTGCTGGCTGTGCTGACCTTAAAAACAGATAACAACACCGCATCATTTCCGTTCATCTTTGCATAACTCTCTCCGGCGTTGTCTACGATCGTCACATCTGCCACATCGCGGACGCGGATCTTTCCGACACCGGAGATCTTTGTGAGCACCAGATCTTCAATCTCGCTCTCATCGGTAAAATGCTCTCCTACCTCAACGAGCCACTGATTATCAGCTTCATCGTCAATATAGCCGGCAGGCATTGCCAGATTTTGTGCGTAGATGATAGAGGAAAGTGTTTTCAGATCCAGCAGCGCATCGATATTTGCATTTTTCAGCGCCGCTTCTTTTGCTTCCTCCATCTGTTTTTCTGCCTCTTCGAGCTGTTCTCTCGCAGCCTTCATCTGGCTCTCCCCGGCAGCCACCTGGGCCTGACCGGAACCAAAGCCTGCCGCTGCGCTGTAACCGCCCGCAATGACCTCAGACTGCTTGCCGTCTGTGCCCTCCATCTGTTTATCGATCTCATCGAGCATTGCCTGTGCGGCAGAAAGCTCTGTATCCAGATTTGCCAGAGCCGTGTCAATCTGCGGAAGACGTGTCGTCACCACATCATACACCTGTTTGATACTGTCATAGCTCAGACCGGCAACCGCATCGCCCTGCCCGATCTGGGTCAGCCACTCCAGATAGGCTTCTGTCGTATCTTTGTCTGCCGCAGCCTCCGCAATATTTCCGGGAGCCTCAATGCCGGCCTGCTCTGCTGTCGTCCCAAGATTCATCTTGAACTGTACAAACATGCCGTCAAGCTTCTCATACGTTTCCTGCATGCCCGCGTCCTCATATGCCTGCTTTTCTGCCAGTAGCGCATTCTGACTTGCCTTTAAACTGTTATAGCTGGACTCGTAAGCCGCCTTGGATGCCTGTGCCTGTGACAGCTGCACAGACGCATCTGCCAGCTCCTGATTTGTGCTCGTCTGTTTTTTATCCAGATCTGCTTTCTGCTTTTTCAGTTCTGCTTCGCCATCTGCAAGATCTGCCTTTGCATCCTCAATCTCCTTTGCGGCATCTGCCAGTTTCTCATTTGTATGCTCTAAGATCTTCTCATTGACCTCGTCGATCTTATCCTGATTCAGACGGATCTCCACCGAATCAGAAACCTCACCTCTGGCAGAGATACTCGCCACACCTTCCTGACGCTCCAGATAGGGGATGACAAGCTCCTCCGCAAAATTGGTCACTTCCTTGATATCTTTTCCCTCATAGTCGATAGACGCATACATCGTGGCGATCATATCCATACTGATCTCCATGATATTCGGCGTACCGCAGTCCTCCGGAAGCTCCATGGAATCAAGCGCCATGGACACGCGCACCAGTGCCGCCTCCATATCCGTGTCCTCCGCAAACTCCAGCATGACCATGCCATAGTTTTCAGAAGAACTGCTGGTCACGTTCTCTACACCGTTGATCGTACCCAGTGCATTTTCCATGGGCTCGGTCACATCCATCTCCACCTGCTCCGGCGATGCACCGATCTCCGTCGTGATCACAGCCAGATACGGCATGGACAGATCCGGCATCAGATCGGTCTGCATACCGGTCAGACTCACCACGCCGATGACCAGAATCACGATCACTGCAACTACTACATAAAAAGGTTTTTTTACGCAAAATTTTGTCATGTTGTTGTCATCCTTTCTTTCATCTAATAGTTCAGAGACATTCGCAAAATCCTCTGAACTATCAAAAATGACACCCTGTCATATATAATCTTCTTTGCGATTATATATGACAGGGTGTCACTGCGTCAATGCGTCTTATAGAAAATTTATACTTTTTTTATACTTTAGGCATCAAACCATTTTCCTGCGTGCTTAATCGTCCTCATGCAGCATGCGGTAAAATTCTGCGTAATGCGTGTTGTGCTCCTTGACCACAGCGATCGCCGTGCGGGGATGCTGCATGGAAAGACCGGTCAGAAGATACGGTACATCATAGCCCCAGGTGTATTTTTCCTGTATGTCCACCATATACTTTTCCATCAGCTCCAGCACCGGATTCAACTTGTATTTCGGGTTTTTCAGAAAGCCGATCAACCCCTCCAGCGTACAGTTTCCGGCCCCGCGTCCCATACCGCAGACCGTGGCATCCAGCATGCTCGCACCTACAGACATAGACTCGATCGTATTTGCGAACGCACACTGCTGATTGTTATGCGCGTGAATACCGACCAGTTTTCCGTGCTTTTCCATTGTATTCAGGTAGAGCTCCGTAATGCGGCGCATCTGGATCGGAAACAGCGCACCGTAGCTGTCCACAATATAAACCCCTTTTACCGGTGTCTTTGCCAGTTCATCCAGCGCATACTGTACATCTGACTCCTGCACATTGGAGATGGCCATAATATTGCAGGTCGTCTCATACCCCTTCTTATCGGCATCCAGGATCATGTCGATCGCCTCCGGGATCTGGTGCATATAGGTCGCCACGCGTACCAGATCCACCGGGCTGTTTGCCTTTTCCACAATATCTGTCTTATAATCACAACGGCCCACATCCGCCATGATCGCCAGCTTCAGATCCGTATCATTATCACCGACGATCGCATAGATATCATCATCCGTGGCAAATTTCCACTTGCCGAACTCTGTCTCATTGAACTGCTTCTTGGATGCGCGGTAACCCATCTCCATATAGTCCACGCCTGCTGCCACATTCATCTCATACAGCGCCCGGACAAACTCATCCGTAAACTCAAAATTATTTACAAGACCTCCATCCCGCAGTGTTGCATCTAAAATCCGAATATCCTCTCGGACAGACATCATACTTCCTCTGATCTCCATTTCTACTGTTCCACTGTACAACTGTTTTTTACTTTTGCAGTTGCTCCCCTTCTTGTATTTTTTGTCAAGTCTTCCTTGCATCTTGCTGCGCACGACATTTTATCAATTCACCGCTATAACGCTACAACGCGTTAAATCATAATAGCACACTTCACATAAAATGAACAGTATTTTTTGCAATTTCCTGATTTTTTCTACTCCGGACAATTCCTCACAAAGTCCCGGACACAAAAAATAAGATTGACACAACAAAATGCAGTTTCTATAATGATTTTGTGCTTCATTTTCACTCACAAAGGAGGACATCACATGATCATCGAGAACAATCCCAAAGAGATCGCAGCCATGCAGGAATTCCACAAGGGCAACCGCGCAGAAGGTCTGCGCCTGCAGGAAGAATTTGCATCACAGTTCCGCGAGGAATATGCCGACAAAGATCACTGCCCCTGCAAAAAAGCGTGCCGCTATCACGGCATCTGCAAGGAATGTGTAGCGATCCACCGTGCACATCAGGAGCACGTACCGAACTGTATGCGTCCGATCATCAACCAAAAACTGAAGATCATGTCTGAGCTGACCGAGCACACACTGGCAAATGAGATCGAGCCGCCGAAGGAAATTTTACGCAAGGAATTTCAATAAACATTTACACAAAATACTCCCTGCGGATTTGCGTATCCGGTACGGGAATCATTCATATCAAACACGAGGGAAACCATGTCCGAATTATCACAAGCCCTTGCCACGATCCTCGCTGACGCACCACAGCGTCTTATCTTAAGCAAGCAGGTAAGCAAAGCGCAGGAATACCGCAAGGTAGTCATAGAAAAAAAGAGCAACTGCTACCAGATCGCAAAATATACCGAAAAACAGGTGTTTCACGAGAACTGTGACACAGACCGCCTTGAAGACTATCTCACCCGGACGATGGGAACACAGTTTTTACAGTTAAACGGATGGTCTGAGGGAAAGGAGCACCAGATCCTGATGTCAAAAAAGGGGACCGTCACATATAAAAGAAAGATCGTTCGTGGCGATACACAAGTTCCCTCCGGCACCGCGCAGCCAAAGATCACTGCCGACCACAATCGCAAGAAAAACTACCTGTTGCAGGAAGGCAGTCAGATCCCGCCCCTCATTGACATGGGCGTGTTCACAAAAGAAGGCAAGGTTGTCCGCACGATGTATGACAAGTTCCGCCAGATCAACCGATTTATCGAGCTGATCGACGATGCCGTCGGCTCTGTCCACAAGCCCTGCTGGCACATCATCGACTTCGGCTGCGGCAAATCCTATCTGACATTTATCCTGTACTATTATTTTACAGAAATCAAGAAACAGCCGGTGGAGATCATCGGACTGGATCTGAAAGCGGATGTCATTGAAAAATGCAATGCTGCCGCCCAAAAATACGGTTATGAACATCTTCGCTTTGAGCTCGGTGATATCAACGGCTACCATGCCCCCTTTGATGTGGACATGGTCGTCACGCTTCATGCCTGCGACACGGCCACAGACTACGCCTTGTATAACGCGATCTGCTGGAATGCGGACATGATCTTTTCCGTACCCTGCTGCCAGCACGAGCTGAACGGCCAGATGCAGACCGACGAGCTGTCCCTGTTCACACGCTACGGTATCGTGCAGGAACGCATGGCTGCGCTGACCACAGACGCAATCCGGGGCAATCTGCTAACCTGCATGGGTTATAAAACACAGCTGCTGGAATTTGTGGACCTGAGCCACACTCCCAAAAACCTGCTGATACGTGCAGTCAAAAGCCCGTCTATGTCAAAACGGACACGTCTGGCACAGCTCGACGAAGTGCACGCAGCCATGAAAGTCTTCCATGTCAGTCCCACCCTATACCGTCTGCTTTCGGAAGACAAAAGACTGACCATAGGATGATCTGCCCCTTTCGGATACCGGTTTTTATCGAAATGTTCCATGTCAACCCATGTACGCAAAATAATACATAAAAAAGGCCTTGAATAGTTCACAAACTTTCGAGGTCTTTTTTAGTTGTTTCGCGCATTGACCGTATCTGACCTTCTGTGTTAAAATTTTAACATAGCTGTGGGAAACAGTTCCTTTTTAGAGGTACATACGTATTGGGGGAAAAATACAAGTGCTTCGATCTGTTTTCAGCAGTTATTCATATTTTATTTATTTCACAACAATCATATAAGGAGGATTTAAAAAATGGCAAGATTTACACTTCCCAGAGACCTTTATCATGGAAAAGGATCTTTAGAGGCATTAAAGACATTTGAAGGAAAGCGCGCGATCATCTGTGTAGGTGGCGGATCCATGAAGCGTTTCGGCTTTTTGGATCGTGCGATCGGATATTTAAAAGAAGCAGGCATGGAGGTTGAGGTATTCGAGGGAATCGAGCCCGATCCTTCTGTTGAGACTGTTATGAAGGGTGCAGAGGCTATGGCTAAATTCCAGCCCGACTGGATCATCGC
>JBJEML010000037.1:0-3163 GCA_051879675.1 Lachnospiraceae bacterium
GTATTCTTCCGTTCTCCGCGTCAGGCGGAAAAAAACCATCTCTGGAGCTTCTGGTTGAGATCGCCCTCTACTTCCATGTCAGTACCGACTATCTGCTTCTGGGGCGGGAACTTGACAGGGATTCCATCCGTGTAAGCCTTCTTGAACTGTCCGCGCAGATGACAGATTTGAATCGTTACAACCTCGTATTTCGTGCAGCGTACAGGAATGAGGCTATCAGTTGATGAGCTTGTAGAAAAGCTCTTCCTGGCATGTGATCCGAAGAGAGTGCATCTCTATGATGATGTCAAGAAATTGAACTTACTTGCTGTGTAAATATATTCCTTTGAATTTTTATATTACATATCAACCCGAATCTTTACTAACGCCAAAATAAAAAAACCTGCAGGCTCTCCGAAGAGATGACCTACAGGTCTGAATAATCAGTATTTCGTTGTATTTATCTTATAAAGTTCGTTGCAAGTCTGGTTTCTTCCTGCTTGGGCAATGCGACTCCGTTATTATCTCCGGCTTCTTTTAGTTTCAAAAGCCACGCCATATTTCTGCCAAGGTAGCGCATAATCTGAAGTCCTTCTTCATCCTGCATAACCTCTTCCGGCGTGTTGCCGTGAACCATGTTCCAGTAACGGGAAGTGGCAATCGGCATCTGTTGATGGAAGAAATATTTGTTCATCTGGTCAAGTGCGGATGTAGTTCCAGCCCGTCTTGCAGACACAATCGCTGCCGCAGGCTTGAAGCGGAACGGGTGCGGATTCTGCGCGGACGCTGAGAAGAATACCCTGTCCATAAAACTCATGAGACTTCCGTTCATGCCGGAATAATAAACCGGCGAACCGAAGATAAATCCGTCATAATCAGCCGCTAAAGCCGTGAATTCATTTATCCTGTCATCAAACACACATTTCTGTTTCTTCGCGCACTGGAAACATCCGATACATCCACCGATAGGCTTATTGCCAATCCAGTAAACTGTCGTCTCTATGCCTTCCTCATTCAATGCAGACGCCACCACGGAAAGCGCGGTATAAGTACATCCTTTCTGGTGCGGACTGCCGTTTATCAATAACACTTTCATTTGCATCACCTTCTACTTTCTCATACACTCTTTCATGATAGCTGTTACTTCGGCTGTGCTAAGCGTAGTTTCAATATTAATGTCCGTAACATCCTGCTCAGACACAGCCCCATCAAAATACATATCCCAGCCCACCGATTAATCCACATTTATTTTCTTTGCTTCCTGCGAATTCGTTACCATGCCCTTATAAGCAAACCCATACAAGCCGGCAAAACGGGACATGGTAAACTCACATGCTTCAAGCTGCCATTTCTCCGGTGAGGCACCCTGCATGATGAAATACAGATTCTTTCCGCCAAACTCGCCCTGTCCGACCGGTCCGTAGCAGCGATCAAGGAAATTTCTCATAAGACCGCAGATGTTATGCCAGTACAGTGGCGAACCCATGACCACGGTATCTGCCTTGCGGATCGCATCAATAACTTCATTAAACTGGTCATCCGGATATTGCTGACCATAGGAATAGATTTTATAGTCGATGAGATTTAAGGTTGCGTACTCTTTTCCGGTAAGCAGTTCCTTCGCCAGCTTTGCTGTATTCCCATTCTTATTCGGACTTGCGTTTATAAATAAAATGCTCATTTTCATTTCCTCCATCATTTCTTCACAGGAGAGCCACCGAATACTGCCGACATCTCCATGTGATCCAGTTTTTTATCAATGCTCATAACCTCATCCGCTGTCAGGGCGATCTCGGCTGCACCAAGATTTTCTCTGATGCGCTCTGCCTTTCTCGAACCAGGAATTGGAACGATATAAGGCTTCTTGCAGAGCATCCACGCCAAAGAGATCTGCGCAGGTGTGGCGTTCTTTTCTTTCGCAAGATTTCTGATCAGCGAAAGAAGTTCTCTGTTCTGTTCAAACGCCTCATCAGAATACTGCGGCATGGCACTGCGATAATCCGCTTTATCAAACTGCTCACCCTTTGCAAAGGCATCGGACAGAATGCCGTTGGCAAGCGGAGAAAAGGCCACATATCCGATATTCAGTTCTTCCAAAACCGGGAAGAGGTTCTCATGCCATCTTGCCATCATGGAATACCGGTTTTGAATGCAGGTCACAGGACATACTTCATGTGCCCTTCGAAGATATTCCTCATTTGCCTCGGAAATTCCCCAGTGAAGTATTTTGCCTTCTTCTATCAGGTCGGACATGACTCCGGCCACTTCTTCCGGCTCTACATTCGGATCGATGCGGTGCTGGTAATACAGATCCACATGATCCATACCAAGCCGTTTTAAGCTGCCTTCGATGGACGCTCTTATCGTTTCTGGGCGTGAGTCCAGGACAAGCTGGCGGTTCTCATGCTTAACGCCGCACTTTGTGGCAACTTTTACCTGATTCCGATATGGAGCAAGTGCCTTTCCTACCAGTTCCTCGTTGTAACTGATGCTGCCGTCTGCATTTTCTCCGAGGTAGCATTCCGCTGTGTCAAAGAATGTATATCCCATTTCTACAGCCTGCCGAATCGTACTAACGGCTGTATTCTCATCTGTTGCAGTCCCGTATGCGTGGGAAAATCCCATGCAACCCAGACCAATAGGCGACACCTCCAGGTCTTTTCCTAAGATTCTGTTCTTCATAAATATCTCCATCAATAATCTGTTGTTATGCTGTAGCTTTCTGTTTTCTCCACTTCTGCAAGGCGGCTCTTAAGCTCATCCCGGATAATCCGTACTGCGTCACTGCCGAGAGGCAGTCTCTTTGGAAGATTCCCTGACGATACCAACTCCACGATCAGTTTTCCGGCCTTATCAGGATCGCCCTTCTGGTCATGATTATTTACCATATTTTCAAGGCGCATCGAACCTACAGACGGCGTATAGTCGGAAATCGCCCGACTCGCCCCATGCAGGGAATCATAGAATGATGTGCGAAATGCCCCCGGCTCTACAATCATCACCTTGATTCCAAGATGCTCGGTTTCTTTCTCTACGGCATCACTGACAAGCTCCAATGCAGCCTTCGAGGCGGAGTAAAAGCCGTTTCCGACTGCTGCCCTTACTGCACCGATAGAAGAAACATTTATGATGATTCCTGCGTTATCTTCCCGCATTTTGGGAAGGCACAGATTCATCAGCTTTA
>JBJEML010000038.1:0-17122 GCA_051879675.1 Lachnospiraceae bacterium
CGGGCCGGCCGCGCTGGCAGACGTCGCGCAGCTGCGCGACGTCCTCACAGATCACCGCGGTGAGCTGGCCCGTGCGGTCGCCCAGCGAGAGCTCGAGGAACTGTGCGCCGTCGCGCTTCGTGCGCACCTCGGCGCCGCGGACGAGGAGGACCTGGCGTGTAGAAAAGGTTTACGGCAGCGGCAAGGACGAGGAAAAAATAAAACAATTTGTGAGAAAGGTGAGAAAAAAACATGAGTAATGAAAAGGCTTATTATGGACAATTTGGCGGTCAGTTTGTGTCAGAATCGCTGATGAACACGCTGGCGGAGGTGGACGCTGCATTTGAGGAGGCGATCCGCGATCCGGAGTTTTTAAAACAGTACCACTACTATTTAAAACAGTATGTGGGACGCGAGACGCCGCTTTATTTTGCAGAGCGCTTATCTGAAAAATATGGTACAAAGATCTATTTAAAGCGTGAGGACTTGAACCACACCGGCGCCCACAAGATCAACAACGTGATCGGTCAGATTTTACTTGCAAAGCGCATGGGAAAGACAAAGGTGATCGCGGAGACCGGAGCCGGACAGCACGGCGTGGCGACTGCAACCGGAGCGGCTTTATTTAATATGGAATGTACGGTGTACATGGGCGCGGAGGATATTGAGCGTCAGAAGCTGAATGTGATGCGCATGGAGATGCTTGGTGCGACGGTTGTCCCGGTGCACTCCGGCAGCAACACGTTAAAGGATGCGACCAACGAGGCGATCCGTACCTGGGCAAAGACAGCGGAGGATACCTTCTATATTATCGGGTCTGCGGTCGGCCCGTATCCGTATCCGAAGATGGTCAAAGAGTTTCAGAGCTGCATCAGCCGTGAGGCAAAGAGACAGTTTGCCGAGGAGGTCGGCGGGCTTCCGGATGTAGTCATGGCATGTGTGGGCGGCGGCTCCAACTCTATCGGAATGTTTGCTGATTTTATCGAGGAAAAGAGTGTCAGACTCATCGGTGTGGAAGCTGCGGGACTCGGTATCGAGACCGGAAAGCACGCCAGCGCAATGGCGCTCGGAAAGCCCGGTGTGTTGCACGGTATGAAATCCTATCTGCTTCAGGATGAGGACGGAAATGTGGAACTTGCCCATTCCATTTCAGCAGGACTCGATTATCCCGGTGTCGGACCGGAGCATGCATATTTAAAGGACAGCGGAAGAGCCGAGTATGTATCCATCACAGACGTGGAGGCGATGGACGCACTGATGGAACTGTGCAAGATGGAGGGCATCATCCCGGCGATCGAGAGCGCACATGCCATGGCATATGCATTCAAATTGGCAGAGGAAATGACACCGGAGCAGAGCATCATCGTCTGCCTGTCCGGACGCGGTGACAAGGATGTAAACACGATTGCGGATTACCTTGCAGGCAAGGGTTATCTGAATTAGAGGAGCAGGAGGAAGCAAATGAGCACGAATAGAATTGAAGCGAAATTAGAGCAGTTAAAAGAAAAAAAAGAGAAGGCATTCATCACATATCTGACCGCCGGACTTCCCGACATGGAAAAGACGAAGGCAATCGTGAAGGCTCAGGAGGCAGCAGGTACGGATATCGTGGAGATCGGTGTACCGTTTTCTGATCCGATCGCGGACGGTCCCATCATCCAGCAGGCAAGCTACGAGTCCATTCTGGGTGGAACAAATATCCACAAGTGTTTTAATGCTGTGGAGGAGTTGCGGGCAGAGGGATGTGCACTGCCGATGATCTTTATGCTGTACTACAATACGGTCTGTCATTACGGTGTAGAGGATTTTGTGAAAAAATGTCGTGAGACCGGCGTGGATGGTCTGATCATCCCGGATCTACCGATGGAGGAGCAGGAGGAGATACAAGCGCACCTGAAAGGGCAGGATGAGACAATTCTGATCCAGCTGGTGAGCCCCGTGTCAAAACAACGTGTTCCGGAGATCTTACAGGATGCCAGAGGCTTTGTATACTGTGTGTCTTCCATGGGTGTCACCGGTCAGTCCGGCAGCTTCCACAAGGAGATCATAAATTATCTTGCTGATGTCAAGGAAAAGAGCCCGATTCCCGTCATGATGGGATTTGGAATCACGAAAGCGGCAGACATCGCACCGATGAAGGATTCCATCGACGGAGCCATCGTCGGATCACACTTTATCAATCTGCTGCGGGAGAACGATTTCTCGCCGGAGGCGGCAGCAGAGTATTGCAGTACATTTAAACGCGAAATGAGCAGATTATAGAATCAGGAGGACGAAGACTATGAAAACAGCAATTGCAGCAGTAGTAGACGGAAACGATCTGACAAGAGAGGAGGCAGAGCGCATCGCAGAGCTGATCCTGACCGGACAGGCGAGTGAGATAGAGATCGCCGGCTTTCTGACCGCACTTCGCATGAAGGGGGAAACCGTGGATGAGATCCTTGGCTTTGCATCTGTGCTCCGCAGCAAGGCAAACACGATCTCTCCGAAATGTGGAAACTATGTGGATCTGGTCGGAACCGGTGGAGACCGTACCTTCTCCTTTAATATATCAACGACCTCTGCATTTGTCGTGGCAGGTGCCGGACTTCCCGTGGCAAAGCACGGAAACCGCTCCATTTCAAGTAAATCCGGCGCGGCCGATGTGTTAGAGGCGCTCGGTGTCAATATCGCGGCTGATCCGGATGTTGTGCAGAAATGTGTAGAGGAGGCCGGTGTCGGCTTTATGATGGCACCACATTTCAACCCGTGTATGAAGTATGTCGGACCGGTGCGCAAAGCACTTGGAATCCGTACGGTGTTCAATATTCTAGGGCCTCTTTCCAATCCGTCGAGAGCGAAAAAGATGGTGGTTGGGGTTTATGATCCGAAGATGGCGGAGACGATCGCAAAGGTTATGGCGAGTCTGGATGTGGAGCGCGGCTTTGTTGTCAGCGGTGATAATCATATGGACGAATTCAATCTTGCAGGAACAACGACCGTTGCCGAAATTAAAAATGGGGAAGTGACAGTCTTTGAGGTGACGCCGGAACAGTTTGGACTTACGCGATGTGCGCTCGCTGATCTTCAAGGCGGAGAGGGCACAGAGAATGCGAAGATCACGAAAGCAATCCTGGATGGAACCGAACAGGGCGCAAAGCGGGATGTGGTACTCCTGAACGCAGGTGCGACACTCTATATCGGCGGACTGGCAGACTCCATTGCGGAAGGTATCAAACTGGCAGCAGAGTCCATCGATTCCGGAAAAGCGCTAAAAGTGCTTGAGAAGATGGTGCAATTGTCGAATTAGTTTAATTTCCAATAATTGTCACGTTCAGGTAGCTGTGATCGAACGCGAGATCCATAATGATCCCGTCCTCGGTCATAACAACCGGACGCAAAGCAAAATCATTGCGGTTTTTGATGACATGTGCCTTTGCTCCGGTGGAGAGCGTGACGGTCACACCGACCGGGTAAACGGTGACATAGTTTAAAAAGGTCGTTACGACCCGGTAATTGAACATGCGGTCACAATTTGCCATCAGATATTCAATCGTTTCGAGTGCACTGTACTCTTCCTTGTAGGCACGCTTGGAGAGCAGTGCATCGAACACATCGGCTACATGGATGATGCGTGCATAGAGATAGATCTCTTCACGGCTCAGGCCGCCGGGATAACCGGTGCCATCATCATTTTCGTGGTGTTGCAGGATCGATACACGCACGGTGGACGGAAATTCACTGCGTTCCTTGAGCATTTCATAGCCGAACACCGGATGACAGTTGATGATGGCGCGCTCATCCGGTGTGAGGGGACCGGGCTTGTCCAGTATCTCGACCGGAATACACTCCTTGCCGATATCGTGGAACATAGCGGCAAGAGCCAGCTCGCGCAGCTGGCAGTTATTCAGCCCCATTCCGATGCCGCAGGTAACTGCCGCGATCGCTACATTGAGTGAATGTTCATAGGTGGAGTTATGGTAATGCCGCAGGGTATTAAAATCAAGATGAATTTCCTCCTGCTCGAGCAGATCATCTACGATCTTGTTTGAGAGGAAGAAAATCTGATCCAGATTCATATCGCGCAGAGACTTCAGTATCTTTATGCGTTCATCTTCATTGATGATCTCGTCATATTCTTCATGCTCGGAAAAACGGTCATAAATATATATACCCGGATATCCTAGATACCGGATCTTTTCGATGAGTGGCGCAGTCATTTTTTTGTTTCGTCCAAGCAGCTTGCGGCCGTCTGCGTCATATATATTTTTTACAATGACCATTCCGGGCTGAATTTTTTCTGTCGGTATAAAACGCATGTCACACCTCTGAGATCTTGAGATAAAATCGCTTTATAAAATGAAGTTTATTTGCAATTATTATACACTTTATTAAGGATTACTGCAAGCGTATTTGTGAGTAAAAAACAGATAAAAACAATTATGGTAGAAAACAAAAACAACTAAAACCAACATAAAATTGCAAACAAAAAACAAAAAATAATACTTGATTTATGTGGTTTTTTGTTGTACACTATAGAAGAGAAAGATGTATAGGGAGATTTCGTTTATGGAATTTCAGTTACCCCCTTCTCAGGAAGGAAAAATGCGGATCGTTCAGGAACTGGTGCCCGGTAAACAGGTGACACTGGCGCATATCATTGCGAATCCGGATCCGATCGTATATAAAAAACTGGGCTTGGATCCGAGCATTGACTACCAGAGATCCGCGATCGGTATTCTCAGCATGAGTCCGGCGGAGATTGCAGTGATCGCAGGTGATCTTGCGGTGAAAAAAGCGGATATTGAGCTGGGATTTATTGACCGTTTCAGCGGAACACTGATCTTTACCGGTTCCGTATCAGCGGTGGAGGAGGCCATACAGGCGATCTGCGATTACTTGATCGAGAACCTCGGATTTACAGTCTGTCCGGTCACCAGAACGTAGAAGGCATTACTATAATGAAAAAAATGATTTTAGTTGGACGGAGCGAGTGCGGCAAGACTACGCTCCGTCAGGCGTTAAGGGGGGAGACCCTGCACTATCATAAGACACAGTATGTGAATCACTTTGACGTGATCATTGATACACCGGGGGAATACGCTGAGACAGGTACTCTGGGGCGTGCGCTGGCACTGTATTCTTATGAGGCGGATGTGACGGCGCTTCTCATCAATTCCAATGAACCGTATTCCCTGTATCCGCCCTGCTGTGCTGCAGTGAACTGCCGCCCGACGATTGGGATCGTGACCCAGATCGATGCACCGGACGGTGATCCGGACCGCGCAGAGCGCTGGCTGCATCTGGCGGGCTGTGAGAAGGTGTTCCGTGTCAGTTCCTATACAGGAGAAGGCATCTGGCAGCTGTTGGAGTATTTACGTGAGCCGGGTGATGTGTTACCATGGGATAGTGAGGATGCGGCAAACCGCGCACGTAAGGTGATATCCACAAAATCATCAGACGTGTAAAAACCATCCGGGAGGCATAGATTATGAGCAGTAGTGAGTTGGAGAAGGATCACAACAAACAGATTTTTAAGCATACATTGGTGCAGGCATCAGCATTCCTAGTGGTGATACTTTGCGCCATTTTATTTTTCTTTGTGATATTCAGTTATAACACCTGGACCGGAAAGGTCGCTAATATCGTGTCCGGACTGAAATCCATCATTATCGGAATCGCGATCGCATATCTGTTAAATCCGATCGTAAACGGACTGGAGAAACGGCTTCACAAGCTGATTAAAAATCCGAAAAATGAGGCGAAGACTAACGCTGCGCTGCGCGCGTTCAGTGCCATCGTTGTCGTGTTGCTTGCAGTGATCATCATGGGCTTCATGTTGTACACGATCCTTCCGCAGGTTGTCATCAGTATTTCATCACTGATCCGTAACTTTCCGTACTATGTGGATGAGATTACGGATCTGATCAAATCAAACCGCCAGTTACAGGCATTTCTGGATAATGTTCTGACAAATGCGACGGAGGTTATTTCTGACTGGCTGAATGAAAATGTATTGCAGAATATTCAGTCTTATGTAACGATGGCAGCATCCGGCGTCGTTAGTGTCATATCTCTGCTGGCGGATGTCCTTGTGGGACTGATCATTTCGGTGTATGTGCTGTGCTCGACCGGTACATTTGTAGGGCAGGGAAAAAAGATCGTCTATGCACTTTTTAACAAGCGCCATGCAAAGATGATCCTGGACACGACGCGAAAGAGTAACGAGATATTCGGAGGTTTTATCTCCGGAAAGCTGCTGGATTCACTGATCATCGGGGTGCTCTGCTTTTTGGGTCTGACGGCACTGCATATGCCTTATATTGCACTGGTTTCCGTGATCGTCGGAGTGACGAATGTCATCCCGTTTTTCGGACCATATATCGGTATGATCCCCAGTACGATCCTGATCATGCTGGTCGATTTCAAAAAGGGCGTGATCGTGCTGATCTTTATCATTATTTTGCAGCAGATTGATGGCAATGTGATCGGACCGAAGATTCTCGGAAAATCTACCGGTTTGTCGGCTTTCTGGGTGGTGTTTTCCGTGATGTTTTTCGGGAAATTGTGGGGTGTCATCGGTATGCTCATCGGAGTGCCGGTCTTTGGTGTGATCTATTACATTCTGGATACGTTTGTCAGCTATCAGCTTGGACGACGGGAATTGCCGGTGGAAACAGTGGAATACAAAAATCTTGATTATTTTGCAGAGGATGGTACGCGTATCACGCTTGACGGAAAAAAGACACCGCGTGAACTTCGCAAGGAGGAACAAAAGGAACTGCGCAGGCAGTGGATGGAAGAAAATCAGGAGAATTTTGAGCGCTGGATGCATCAGAGAAAAAAGAAAGAGGATGATGAGACGAGATAGCTGACAACGGTCCACACCACGCATGGTGCGCGTGGTGTCCGTTGCGTCAGTTACTTTGCTTTCCGGTCAATGTATGCGGTCTTAAATTTGGAATATAGGATCTTTTGGCTGCTGTATAATCCATGGTAGCCGGAATACATATAGCTCAGGGCAATCGCAAGCAGATAATAGGGCATGCCCTCATATCCGAACAGTTCAAAGCAGATGAGCAGTGATGCGATCGGCGAGTTTGTCACACCGCAGAACAGGCTTCCCATACCGACTGCGATACACAGCGGAGAATAGAAGCCGGTGATCATTGAAAACAGGCAGCCGAACGTGGCACCCACGTAAAAGGTCGGGACAATTTCGCCGCCCTTATAGCAGGTGCCGAGCGTGATCGCGGTAAAGATCATTTTGAGTAAAAATGCGCCGGGAAAAACGACTCCGGTCTCAAAGCAACGTGCGATCACATCCATTCCGGCACCGTTATATTCGCGGTTGCCGACGATCAGGGTCAGTGTGATGATGAGACAGCCACCGACAATCGTGCGCACATAGTGATTGCGTATATATTTGCGAAAAAAATGAGTCGTGCGATGCAGGATCTCGCAGAAAACAACGCTGAGTATTGCGCACAGTATGGCGAGAACGGCGATGATGCATGCACTTTTTACGGTAAAGGCGGGCAGATTGGTCACAGGAAAGGACTCCCAGCCCACACCGCACATCGCAGCCAGCGAATGTGCGACAAAGGAAGCGATGACACACGGAACAAGTGCAGCGTAGTACATAACACCTACACTGATGACTTCCATGGAAAAGATCGCAGCAGCCATTGGTGTGCCGAAAAGTGCAGAAAAGCAGGCGCTCATGCCACACATGATCATCACACGCTTGTCGTTTTCATTAAAGCGGAACAATTTGCCGATGTGGTTTCCGATGCTGGCACCGATCTGGAGGGCTGCTCCCTCACGGCCGGCAGAACCTCCGCACAGATGTGTGAGCACAGTGGCGACAAAGATGAGTGGTGCCATCCGGAGCGGTACTTCCTCGCCGGAATGGATCGCTGAGATGACCAGATTGGTGCCCTTGTCATGTTTATCCTTAAACAGATAATACCAGGAAACGATCAGTACACCGGCGAGTGGCAGACAGAATAAAAGCCGGGGGTAGGTGACACGCATCGTGGTTGCCCAGGACATTGCATGTGCGAAAGCAATGCCCACGGCGCCTACAACAAGCCCGGTGAAGATTGCGATCAGTATCCATTTGATCGAGGTGCGCAGACGGTGAAGGTTGTGGATGACCTGACGTTTGAAATCCGGTTGCTCCACTGTCTGCTGACTTTGATTTTTGATTTCGTTTGATTCATTTGTATTCATAACAGTCACACTCCTGCAAGCTATGGTAGCGCGTGTGTTCCGGTTTGTCAAGGCAGGCGGAAAGCGTACAGGGAAAGCAGAACGAATCTGCAAATGAGGACGACTTTGTAACAGGAAGTCCTTGTTTTTAGAAATAAATGATCATAATGGGGACAAAGTCCAGGAAAGGAGAGGCAAATGGGTAATTACTATTTGGCAATTGACATCGGTGCTTCCAGCGGAAGACATATACTAGGAAGTATTGAGGATGGAAAAATCGTATTGGAGGAGGTTTACCGCTTTGAGAATGGCATGGTAGAGAAAAACGGACACCTTTGCTGGAATCATGAGCGCACCTTCAAGGAAATCCTTGCAGGCATCAAAAAGTGCAAGGAAATCGGCAAGATACCGGTGAGCATGTCCATCGATACATGGGGCGTTGACTTTGCGCTTCTGGATGCGGATGACAAGCTGTTGGGAGACACGGTAGGATATCGTGACAGCCGTACGCAGGGCATGGACGAGGAGGTATACAAGATCATTCCGGAGAAGGATCTGTATGCGCGTACCGGAATCCAGTTTGCAATCTATAACACGATCTATCAGCTCATGGCTGTGAAAAAAGAGCATCCGGAGCAGATGGAACAGGCGAAGGCGATGCTGACGACACCGGATTATTTCCAGTTCCTGCTGACCGGCGTGAAAATGCAGGAGTACACGATGGCTACGACCGGACAGCTCATTAATCCGAAGACTTTTGACTGGGACTACGAGCTGATCGACATGCTTGGTTATAACAGAGAGATTTTCCAGAAGGTGCAGATGCCCGGTACAAGCGTCGGACACTTTAAGGAGGAGATCCGAAAGGAAGTCGGATTTGACTGTGAGGTTGTTTTATGCGGTTCACATGACACGGCATCCGCGGTTCTGGCAGTTCCGGCAAACGATGATGATTTCTTATATATCAGTTCCGGTACATGGTCTCTGATGGGCATCGAGAAAAAAGAGGCAGACTGCTCTGCAGCCAGCCAGAAGGCAAACCTGACAAACGAGGGCGGTTATGACAAACGCTTCCGTTATCTGAAAAATATCATGGGTCTGTGGATGATCCAGAGCGTGCGACATGAGCTGGGCGACAAGTACAGTTTTGCCGAGCTGTGTGATATGGCATCCAAGTGTGATGATTTCCCTTCCCGTGTGGCTGCCAATGACGACTGCTTCCTTGCACCCAAGAGCATGATCAAAGAGATCCAGCGCTACTGCCGCGATACAAACCAGCCTGTGCCCGAGACACCGGGTGAGCTGTCTGTCGTCATTTACAAGTCGCTGGCACAGTGCTATGCGCAGACGGCGAAGGAGATCGAGGAGATCACCGGACGTACTTACAGCCGTATCCATGTGATCGGCGGCGGTTCCAATGCAGTTTACTTAAATGAGCTGACTGCAAAGGAGATCGGCAAGGAGGTTCATTGCGGACCCGGCGAGGCGACTGCGATCGGAAATATTGTTGCGCAGATGATCAAAGCAGGCGATTTTGCATCTGTAGAAGAAGCGAGAACCTGTATCTATAATTCCTTCGGGGTAAAAAAATACGTTTAAAATGAGGCAGTAAAAGGGAGAGAGAAAATGTACAGTGATTTTACATATTATACGCCGACGAAGGTCGTATTCGGAAAAGAGTCAGACAGACAGCTCGGTGCACTCGTAAAAGCTCAGGGAGCAAAAAAAGTGCTGGTTCATTATGGCAGCGGCAGCGCTGAGCGTTCTGGTGTATTGCAGCGTGTGGAAGATGCACTGGATGCAGAAGGGATTACCCATATCAGGCTGGGTGGTGTCGTTCCGAATCCCCACCTGTCACTTGTTTATGAGGGCATCGAACTGTGCAAAAAAGAGGGCGTGGATTTTATCCTTGCAGTCGGCGGCGGAAGTGTCATTGATTCGTCGAAGGCGATCGGTTACGGTGTGGCAAATGACGGTGATGTGTGGGATTTTTATGAGCATACGCGGACGGCAGAGGCATGTCTGCCGGTCGGCGCAGTGCTGACGATCGCAGCAGCAGGAAGCGAGATGAGTGACAGCTGCGTGATCACGAACGAAAAGACCGGCAGCAAGCGCGGATACAGCAGTGATCTGTCACGCTGCAAATTTGCGGTCATGAATCCGGAATTTACGATGACATTGCCGGAATATCAGACGATGAGCGGTGCGGTGGATATTCTGATGCACACGATGGAGCGTTATTTTAACCTGAGTGATAACATGGAACTGACGGATGAGATCAGTGAGGGGCTGATGCGCACAGTGCTGAAGTATGCGCGGGTGCTGAAGGAGACACCGGACGATTACAAGGCGCGTGCAGAGCTGATGTGGGCAGGCAGTCTCTCACACAACGGACTCACGGGATGCGGCGTAAAGCAGACAGACTTTGCGACACACAAGCTGGAGCATGAGCTGGGCGGCATGTTTGACGTGACGCACGGTGCAGGTCTGGCAGCTCTCTGGGGTACGTGGGCACGCTATGTGTGCCACGCGGCACCGGAGCGTTTTGTGAAATTTGCAGTCAATGTGATGGGAGTTGAGCCGCAGACGGATGATGCGGTTACGATTGAATGTGGTATCCGGGCAATGGAGGATTTTTATCGTGAGGTGCACATGCCGACCAGCCTGAAGGAGCTTGGTATTGCACCGACAGATGAACAGATCGAGGAGATGGCGGAGCGCTGCGTGGCGGCCTGCGGCGGACCTGCGGGAGTGGTTGTTCCTCTATATAAGGAAGATATGATCGAGGTGTATAAAAGGGCAAGAGGATAGACCTGACAACAAAAAGGAACAAACATATATGGAGGATATATGGAACAGGATTACTTACATGTAAAAGGGCGGATCTTTGATATCCAGCGGTACAGTATCCATGACGGTCCCGGCATCCGCACGATCATATTTCTGAAAGGGTGTGTACTCCGATGCAAATGGTGCTGCAATCCGGAATCGCAGCGCTACGAGATCGAGACCATGGAGCGTGCGGGAGAACTCGTGACTTACGGAAGGGATGTCACGGTGGAAGAGATGCTGGACGAGGCCGAAAAGGACCGGATGTATTACCGCAAGAGCGGAGGTGGAGTAACGCTGTCCGGCGGTGAGTCGCTCTGTCAGCCCGATTTCGGCGCAGCACTGCTTCGCGGGTTGCATGCGCACGGTATCCATACTGCGATGGAATCTATGGCATGCGCTGATTTTTCAACGATCGAGCGTTTTTTGGAAAATCTGGATCTGTATCTGATGGATATCAAACATATGGAGCCGGAGAAGCACAAGGCCTTTACAGGAAGATCCAATGAGCTCATGCTGGAAAATGCAAAAAAGATAGCGACCAGCAGCTATGACACGAAGCTGGTCATCCGTGTGCCGGTCATTCCGACCTTCAATGCGACACCGTCGGAAATCCGTGCGATCGCGCAGTACGCGGCATCGCTGCCCGGTGTGGAGGAGCTGCATCTGCTCCCCTATCACCAGTTTGGCCGGGACAAGTATACGGGACTTGGCAGACCGTATCCGATGGGGGATGTCGAACCACCGTCGCCGCAGCTGATGCAGGAACTTTTAGAGGAAGTGCGGAGAGCCGGATTGCGGGGTCAGATTGGCGGTTGAGAAAATAAAAAAACAACAAAAACACAAAAAAACCAACAAAAAACCACAAAAAGTGATAGTTTTTTGTTGACGAGTTGATGTGTATGTACTATAATTTAGCTCAGAAAGAACATGAACCATAAGGAAAACAAAATAATAAACTGAAGGAGGATGATTATGGTATCAGAATATGAAATCAAGAAACAAATGTGTGACATCGGAAAAAGAATCTACGACAGAAACATGGTTGCTGCAAATGATGGTAACATTTCCGTAAAGATCAATGATCATGAGATTCTTTGTACTCCGACCGGTGTATCAAAAGGCTTCATGACCCCCGAGTATATCTGTAAGGTAGATCCGCAGGGAAATATCATTCAGGCAAACCCCGGATTCAAGCCTTCCTCAGAGATCAAGATGCACTTGAGAGTTTATGAAGAGCGCCCGGATGTAAAGTCAGTTGTTCACGCACATCCGGTATATGCTACCTCCTTTGCAATTGCGGGTATCCCGCTGACCCAGCCGATCATGCCTGAGGCAGTTATCGCTTTAGGATGTGTTCCGATCGCTAAGTACGGAAGACCTTCTACCATGGAGATCCCCGATGCAGTATCTGAGTATGTGCAGTACTTTGATGCCGTATTATTGGAGAACCACGGTGCACTGACCTACTCTGACTCTCTGCTTGCTGCTTACTTAAAGATGGAGTCTGTAGAGTTCTATGCACAGTTATTATATCAGTCAAGAATGTTGGGCGGCCCGAAGGAGTTCAGCCCTCAGCAGGTAGAGGAGCTTTATGCACTGCGCCGTAACTACGGTTTAAAGGGACGTCATCCCGCAGATCTGTGCCCGAACGCAAAAGAGGGCAAACCGAGCTGCCATAGCTGTGGTGGAAACTGCGGAAACCACGCTTCCGAGGTTACACCTGCACAGAGCGAGCTGGTAGCAGATATTACAAAGAAGGTAATGGCTCAGTTAGGATTAAAATAGTTCATGAATGAGCAGGAATTAACAAAGATCGTTGAATCCGTGGTACAGTCGATCAGTCAGAAGGAAAACGGTGCATCCGTTTACGCAGATGTCACACTTGACATGGCAAAGAAGCTGATCGAAGCAGTGGAGCAGAAAGCAGCGCAGATGGGTGTGAACGCAGTCATCGCCGTAGCCAACAGAGGAGCCAATCCGGTAGCTGTTCACTGCATGGACAATTCGTACATCGCCAGCTATGATATCGCTTTTAACAAGGCATATACGTGCGCGGCACTGAAGATGCCCACCACGCAGCTGAAGAAGCTCAGCCAGCCCGGCGGAGAGCTCTACGGGATTCAGCACACAAACAACGGCAGGATCGTTATTTTTGGAGGGGGTATCCCAATCATAAAAAACGGACAGTGCATCGGCGGCCTTGGTGTCAGCGGAGGCAGTGAAGCACAGGATACCGAACTTGCCGAGTTTGCGCAGACGATCATTCAGAACATGTAAAGGAGGAAGCCTAAATGGCAGTTAGCGAGGCTGAATTAAAAGCCATAGTGTCAGCGGTCGTCGCACAGATGAAGACCGGCGAAGAGACACCGAAGGCACAGCTTGGTATTTTTAATGATATGAATACTGCTATTGCCGCAGCAAAGGATGCGCAGAAGATCATGCAGCGCATGCCGATGGATATGAGAGAAAAGATCATCTCAAAGATCCGTGAGCTGACAAAGGAGAACGCCGAGATCCTTGCAAAGATGGCAGTAGAAGAGACCGGAATGGGCAATGTAGGAGACAAGATCTTAAAACATCAGCTCCTCGCAGAGAAGACCCCCGGTACAGAGGATATTACAACAACCGCGTGGTCCGGTGACCGTGGCCTGACCCTGATCGAGATGGGACCTTTTGGTGTGATCGGAGCGATCTGCCCCTGCACCAATCCTTCCGAGACCGTATTATGTAATGCGATCGGAATGTTGGCAGGAGGAAACACCGTTGTATTTTGCCCCCATCCCCAGGCGATCAAGACTTCATTATATGCGGTAGACCTGATCAACAAGGCGTCTCTTGCAGCCGGAGGTCCCGTCAATGTGGCGGTTGCACTTGCCAATCCCACGATGGAGTCAAGTAATATTATGATGAAGCATCCTGATATTCCGCTGATCGCAGCAACCGGTGGTCCGGGCGTTGTGACCGCAGTTCTCTCTTCAGGAAAGAGAGGCATCGGTGCAGGAGCAGGAAATCCGCCTGCTCTGGTAGATGAGACGGCAGACATCCGGAAGGCGGCAAGAGATATCGTAAACGGATGTACCTTTGACAACAATCTTCCCTGCATCGCAGAAAAAGAGGTTGTCTGTGTGGACAGTGTCTGTGATGAACTGATCCACTGGATGTTAGAAGAAAACGATTGCTACATGGCATCGCCGGAGGAGCAGCAGAAGCTGATCGATACCGTGCTTGCCGGAGGCAGATTGAATCGTAAGTGCGTAGGAAGAAGCGCACGGGCAATCCTTTCCATGATCGGAGTGAACGCACCGGCAAATATCCGCTGCATCATCTTCGAGGGTGAGAAAGAGCACAAGCTGATCGCAGAGGAGCTGATGATGCCGATCCTCGGTATCGTTCGTGCAAAGGATATCGACGACGCGATCGACAAGGCCGTTTGGTTAGAGCATGGCTGTCGTCATTCCGCACATATGCATTCAAAGAATGTAGAAAACCTGACCCGTTTCGGACAGGCCATCGACACTGCAATTTTTGTTAAGAACGCTCCCAGCTATGCAGCACTTGGATTCGGCGGAGAAGGCTTCTGTACCTTCACGATCGCATCCCGTACCGGTGAGGGACTTACATCTGCAAGCACCTTCACAAAGAGACGTCGCTGTGTCATGAGTGACAGCTTATGTATTCGTTAACAGGAGGACAAACAAGTGGCAGTAAGTGAAAAAGATATTGAAGCCATCGTGAAATCTGTTTTAGATGGCATGAGAGATCCCAGTGCTCTCACAAGCAGCCCCACAGCAGCAGGTGCGACCGGAAGCGTTCCGAAGACCGCACATGTTGCAATGCTCACAGACCTGAAGCATTTTGATATCAAGGAATTTCCGATTCCCGAGGTTGGCGATGACGATATCCTTGTAAAGGTAGAGGGCTGTGGAGTGTGCGGAACCGATGCACACGAATTTAAGGTAGATCCCTTCGGACTGATCCCTGTTGCATTGGGGCATGAGGGAACCGGTGAGATTGTAAAGCTCGGAAAAAATGTAAAGAAGGATTCAGCAGGAAAGGATGTTAAGGTCGGAGACAAGATCGTTACCTGTATGATCTTCAAGGACAACCCGGACATCACAATGTACGATCTGAACAAGCAGAATGTCGGCGGCGCAGATGTGTACGGACTGCTTCCCGATGATGACTGTCATCTGAACGGATGGTTTGCAGATTACATACTGATCCGCGGTTCCTTAGGATCCACATTCTTCAACGTCAGTGATCTGGATCTGGATTCCAGAATCCTGATCGAGCCCTGCGCAGTTCTGATCCACGCAGTAGAGCGTGCAAAGACAACCGGAATCTTACGTTTCAACAGCCGCGTTGTCGTACAGGGCTGTGGACCGATCGGTCTGATCTGTATCGCAGTGCTCCGTACCATGGGTATTGAGAATATATGTGCGGTAGACGGCAATGAGCAGAGACTTGAGTTCGCTAAGAAGATGGGTGCAGAGAAGTCTGTAAACTTCATGAACTACAAGGGTGCCGAAGAACTTGCAGGCGGTGTGGAGGAAGCATTTGACGGACATCTGGCAGATTTCGCATTCCAGTGTACCGGTAATCCGAAGGCACATGCCAACATCTACAAGATGATCCGCAACGGCGGCGGTCTTTGTGAGCTGGGCTTCTTCATCAACGGTGGAGACGCAACGATCAATCCTCACTTTGACTTATGTGCAAAGGAGATCACTCTGGTTGGTTCGTGGGTATATACACTGAGAGATTATGTAACGACATTTGACTTCTTAAAGAGAGCTCAGGCGATCGGCCTTCCCATGAAGGAGCTGATCACACACAAGTTCCCTCTGGAGGAGATTAACGAGGCACTTGAGACGAATCTGGCAATGAAGGGTCTGAAGATCGCCATCGTGAACAAATAATTGGAGGTAGCATATGGCACAGGCTTGTGGTATTATTGAGGTCTTTGGTCTGGTAGCTGCTTTTGAAGCGGCAGATGCAGGCTGTAAAGCAGCGAATGTAACCTTAGAGACCTTTGATCGTAACAAACCGGCGAATGCGGATGCACTTCCCGTACCCCTTATCATTTGTGTGAAGTTCCGCGGTTCGGTCGAGGATGTGACCGCAGCAGTGGATGCGGCGCAGGAGGTCGCAGAACGGACAACCGGAATGGTGTCACGATATATCATTTCAGGACCGGATGAGGGCACACAGATGATGTTTGGCTTAAATGCCTTTGACAAAAATTAAAAATAATTTAATATTAAAGATAACAAAGTAAATGTAAAAATGAAAAACAGGAGGATATAAAAATGGCACAGGAAGCATTAGGAATGGTTGAAACAAGAGGACTTACAGCAGCAATCGAGGCAGCAGATGCAATGGTAAAGGCAGCAGAGGTAGTTCTGATCGGAACAGAGAAGATCGGTTCCGGATTAGTAACCGTAATGGTTCGCGGAGATGTTGGAGCTGTAAAGGCTGCAACCGAGACCGGCGGAGCAGCAGCAGCCAAGCTCGGCGAGCTGGTAGCAGTACATGTAATTCCCAGACCTCATAATGATGTTGAGAAGATTTTACCGACGATCAAATAGTGTAACAGCAATAGCGAAGGAACTGAGCAGTTGCAAGGAGTGCTTATGAAGTCACTAGGATTATTAGAGATCACAGGTGTCACCGCTGCGGTGACAGCACTGGATATCATGTGTAAAACAGCAGATGTAGAGTTTGTGACCTGGGAGCGAAAGCTGGGCGGGCGTCTTGTGACGATCATCGTACAGGGTGAGGTTGCTGCCGTCAGACAGGCAGTGGAAGCCGCAGCAGCGAATGGGATCAAAAAACCTGTCAATTATACTGTGATCGCAAGACCGCATGAGGAGGTCATTCGTCTCGTAGAATTATCAGCGAGTAGAATGAAGCCGAAAGCATCAGCGAAAGCAGCCGCACCGAAGAAAGGTGAGTCATAATCATGGCAGAAAAGAAGACAACTACTGCGAAGCGTACGACGCGCACTGCAGCAAAAACAACCCCGGCAGCAACGGCTGTCGCAGAAAACAAAACGGAGGTAAGAAAAATGGCACAGGAAGCATTAGGAATGGTTGAGACCAGAGGACTTACAGCAGCA